>DAOVAR010000033.1 GCA_030670905.1 Candidatus Bipolaricaulota bacterium | reverse complement strand
GCAATACTCAACCCGGTTTTCTCCATCCTTGCACAGGGAGCTGCTTTTGCGTTTTTTGCTATCGTTATAGAGAGCAGGCGGTGGCCGGTTACACTTCGTTTAGCTGTAGCTGGTGCTGGAGCAGGGGCATTGCAGTCGCTTATATTTGCTGGACTAGTGCGTGGGCCTGGTCACTTACTTTATCTTCCCTTGGCTGCGATTAGGGAACTGGGCACCAAATTCCCCTATTGGTCCTTGTCGCTTAGTGGGATCGGGAGTTTCCTCAGTACCTCTGTTCCCTATTCTGCGCTGGCCGCTGGCGTAGCAGGAATGATCATTGGACTGGTTCCTGTTCGTGTACATAAAGGCTTTAGGCCCGCGTTCGTGCTTGCTGGGAGTGCGTTATGTCTAGGGATCTTCTTCCTCGCCTCCTGGTTTATCTGAGACATAGGAAGGAACATTCCTGCATTATTATTAGCGGTGAGGTTGGCGCTGGTAAGACACTTGTCGCCAAACAGCTTGCCGCAGCTCTTAAGAGGCTGAACATCGTGGTTGGCGGAATTCTCTCTCCGCGGATCGTCCAAGATGGCGCAACAGTCGGTTACACAGTCTGCGACCTAATGAGTGGAGAGGAACAACCATTTGCCGGATTGAGCACTCCTGGCATTGTTGTAGGCAGGTTCTTCATTGACCGGAGGGCTCTGGATCTTGCCTGTCGAGCAATAGAAGATGGGGCCCGAAATGCTCAGGTTGTGTTTGTGGATGAGGTGGGACGCCTTGAGCTACAAGGTGCCGGACTGGCCTTGGCTGTGCATACGCTTCTCAACTCATCAGCCCTTCCTGTTCTTCTTGTCCGCGACTCATTTGTTCCAACTGTTGTGAAGACATTCTCCATCAATCAATACATCCCTTACCACATCTGTTGAGGATTCACGTCCTGGTCCCGGCGGAATAACACTCTATCGAAGCGGCGTTACCTAGGTGTAATGGGCTGATGCGCAGCAGTTGTTGAAAGGAATTGAAACGGCTCACGGCACATTACTAAATTGGAATCTAATCTAATCTAATCGATACCATCAGAAGCTAGTCTACCGGAAGCGTTTTTGAATTCGAAGCCTTTATTTCTCTTTCTCTTCTTTCTCAGCATACATCCTGCGGTCTGCCCTTGCTAGGACCTCTTCCATCGATTCTGAGCCCTTAGGTCTCCAACAAGCAGTGCCAATGGATACTGTAATTGGGAAATCTATGAGCTTGTTCTCTTTGTTTTGGTGGGCTATTGCTTTAGTGATCCGTTCCTTTACAGTGTCCGTTTCGCCATCTGTTGTTTCAGGTAATACAAGCAAGAACTCGTCCCCTCCATAGCGGATCACAACATCAACATCACGTAGTTGAGCTTCTAGCAACTTAGCCGTCTGTTGCAGTACACGGTCTCCTGTCTGGTGACCGAACCTATCGTTTATCTCCTTGAACCTGTCTATATCAACCATCAAGAAGGCGATACCATGATCATAGCGCTTGGAGCGAGTGATCTCCCGCTCGATGACCTGGGTGAAGTAACGACGATTATAGACACCGGTCAATGGGTCGCGGATGGCCTGTTCTCTGAGCTGTTGTTCTAGGTTGATCCGCTTCATTGCTTCGTACGTATGGCTAAGCAATAGGTTGAGTAGATGCGCATCCTCCTCGGTAAAGGCATCGGGTTTTGTAGAGACGACCTGAAAAACACCGATATCACCAATCGGCGCACTGATCCCAGAGCTGAACTCTTTCCTGGTGGGGGCTGCAATGGGGACCTCATCCATACTGCCAAAGATGGTAGTCTTTCCGCTGCGATAGGTCTCTCCTGCCAGGCCTCCTTGTTCAAGCTTAGCCTCTCTGCTTGCCCCAGAAGGCAATTCTGAAGAGGTGGCCTTGACTATCAACTTGCCTGCTTCCACGATATCTAGGGAGGCGAGTGAGAAGTTGAGGATCTTCTCCGCTGCTTCAATAGTTATATTATATACATCCTGTACGGCGTTGGATGTTTCAAGGCGCTGCGTGATTTCACACAAGCGCTCGATCTTCTGTTTTGAGTCTTCTAAGGCCTTTTGGGCTCTTGCTCGCTCTGTAGTATCAGTGATAATTGACAGAAGGTGTGGCTGGCCATGGTAAGAGAAGCGTGTTCCACGCAGTTCAATGTCGAATTGCGTTCCATCTTTCCGGAGATTCACTGAATTAGCGAGAAAGCGACCGTTTCGTTCTACATGTTGCCTGAAATTAGAAAAACCATGGAAATAGTCAGGATGGACAAGTTTCTCTGCGGGAAGGCCAACAAGCTCATCGCCGGTGTAACCATACATTTTGCAGGCAGCCGGATTAGCGTCGACAATCCTTCCATCTAAATCGAAAACAAGCACTCCGTCAATACTGGCGACAAAAATGCTGTGGTAGCGCTCCTGGCTATTCTGTAGGGCTTCTTGCGCTTCTCTATACCCGATGGAAAGCCCAATTTGCCTGCCAATAAGCTCCAACACCGTCAGATCTTCTTCGGGAAACGCTTCCTCATTGTTGTAGTCGCGAAGCACTAGAATACCTATGATATCGGCGTCAGCTCTAAGTGGAATCCCGAGCCAAGTCTGAGGGGTGGCTCCGGTGGCTTCTATTTCCCCAACATCTATCATGTGTTCAATTTCTTCGTGGCTTAGAAGAACCATTTCACCCTTTCTGACAACGTAGGCAGTAAGTGATTTACCTGCAGGGAATGCACGAAATTGATCATTGACATCCAACAGGGAAAGCGTATCGTTTTCCTTACTGTAGAGGGCAATGAAAGAATCTTCCCAACGCAAGAAAGGAGCGAGTTGTTCTTTGGCTTTGTTGAACAACGCGGGAAGACTTGGAGCTGTGTGGCCAGCCACTGCGATTCGATGTAGCGCTTGTTGAAGCTGTTCCATGCGAACTCGTTCTGAGATATCCGTTAGAATGCCCTCGTAATACAGCGTGTTCCCCTTCTCGTCACGAATAACGTAGGCATGTTCAAGCACCGTCAATGGGCGACCATCTTTACGTTTCAGCACAAGCTCAACCCCAGATATCCTTCCTTTCTTTTCTAATTCTCCTCTGTAGTGGTCTCTATCTGCGATGTTCAAATATAGGTCATGCGCATCAGCGGTTAGTAGCTCTTCTGCTGAGTCATAGCCAAACATGCGGACAAGTGCTTGATTAACTGCGATGAACTTGCCACTAGGCGTAGTCTGATATATGCCACTAGGCACATTCTCATACAGGCTGCGGAGTCTCTTCTCAGAACTTCGTAGCGCCTGTTCCACCTGCTTGTGTTCCATAAAAAGCCCCAACTGGCTTGAGACGGAGTTCAGAATTTGCAGGTCTTCCTTGTTGTAAGCCATCTTGTCTGTATAGCTCTGCACCACCAAAGCACCAACCGTTTCCTTCTTTGCTTTCAAAGGGACTCCAAGGAAAGCCTTGGGAATACTTCCATGGACCACTACCTCCCCGGCGTGGACCATTTCCTCGATTTCTTCGCCGGTTAAGAGCAGCGAAATCCCTCCTCTGATGAGATGGCCAGTAAGTGATTCTTCTGCAGAAACGGTGACCAACTGATCTCTTTGGTCGGCAAAATAAGGGAAAGAGATCGTGTCGTCTTCTTTGTCACACAGCGCAAGAAAGAAGTTCTTGGTGTTCAGAATGGGATCGAGTTTCTCTTGGATTACCTTCGCTAGTTCCGAAAGGTTCTCAGCGCTAAGCAGCGTATGTGAAATGTCATAAAGCGCCTGCTGGATTTTGTCTCTTGTGCGCTTGCTCGATAATGCCACTACAGTATTCCCCCTGCAAACGGGGCATGCCGATCCTAGAAGCGATGCGCCTTCCTGTTGATGCAACTCCACGTTCTATACAAACTCGCCCTCGCCTTCCGCAGTTGTATCGCGGTACTTTCGCTATTCATGTTGTGATTTCTCGCTTGTGATCTACAAAGCGATTGCTCCCCACTATTTCTCTCTCTTACGCGTTCTTCTTTTATACAAACATCACCATTATTCTACAGGATTATCCTTCCAGGACAACTATTGATGCTGGGCCTCACCAGTTAAGCTTGTCTATTGCTTATGGTTATTCTATTATTCATTCTCCATACCGTAAAGGAGCAAGATCTGAAGATGATCATTCGCCAGCTAGTAACTGAGGATTATGACGCATTGGTAGCTTTGTGGCGAGAGGCGGTTCTCTCTCATCGGCCAAATGGTCGGGATTGCCTGGAAAGAATTGCCCATGAGATAGCCGGAACAACTGCAATCTTCCTTGTTGCTGAGAGCGGAGGGAGGATCATAGGAGCAATTCTCGGTACTCATGATGGTCGCAAGGGATGGATCAATCGACTTGCCGTTGTTCCGAGCCACCAACAGCAGGGGGTTGCCACAGCGCTTGTTGCTGCAGTGGAGAAGCAGCTTAGCGAGTTGGGGATAGAGATTGTTGCCTGCCTGATTGAGGAGTGGAACAAGGACTCGGCTGTGTTTTTTGGTAAGTTGGGCTATCACTGTCACTCGGATATCCATTACTACTCTAAGCGAAAGGATGCCGCAGTGTAAGAGCGCTAGGGGCACAGCATGTCGTGCCTCGACAACCTGCATTGCTCTTCTCATTTCTGTGCGAGATGGCTGACGCGAACGGGTTTGAAGACCGCTTCTAGTTGGGCATCGTAAGGAGTAGACGAGCAAGAAGATCAGCGATTACCTGATAACGATAATCAGCAGTCGCTCGAAGATCAGTTATTGGTGAAATGCACTGTCGTATGATGTTTCTTGCCTGTTCGACCGATTGTGGTGTCACCCTTCTACCAGCGAGCAGAGTTTCTACTGGGTGTAGGCGAATCGGCGCTGGCGCAACTGAACCAGCAGCAAGACGTATCTCATCTATTGCATCATCCTTCATCCTCAAGAGTGCCCCTAATGAAGCGATTGCGATAGTGAGCGCCTTACGCCGCCCAACTTTGTGAAAGAATGATGAGAACTCAGGGTCCGGAATTGGAACACGAATTCCGCTAAGGAACTCTCCTTGTTTGAGGACTGTCTTTCCTGGTCCGCACAGAAAATCTTCGAGTTGGACGCGGCGTTCTCCTGTTGAATCTGCGATGACTACTTCAGCATCCAGCAACAGGAGAGGAATGGCACTGTCTGCCGCTGGTGAGGCATTAACTAAGTTCCCTCCAATGGTTCCCCGATTCCTGATCTGAGTGGAGCCGAGCTTGCGAAGCCCCATGGCAAGTATCGGAATCTGCTCGCGAATGATGGCCTCTTCAATAATCTGGCTGAAGGATACAGCAGCGCCAATTTCAATGCACCCACGCTCTTGTCGAATCTCGCGAAGTTGATCAAGGTCAGAGATGTCAAGAAGGGTCTTTGCAGACAGGAGTCCTTTGCGCATCTTTACAACCAAGTCGGTTCCTCCACAGAGGATCACTGCTCCGGGGCTTTGTAGAGACTGTAAGAGTTCCTCGACAGAACCAATCTTTATATATTGCTCATCCACGCTTCTTTTCTCCTAGTGTTTTTGGCCGATCAATATCCCTAACCGTGCCTGGATCATTGACTTCTACGCCGAGCAATTGTTCCTGATGCTTGGCAATGAAATCACGGGCACCGATATCCCCTGTTAATGTCGCGATGAGTTCCTTGGAGCAAGACTTGTGCAGGTACACTGGGAATCCTCGCTGGCCGTGGTAGTGTGGGGCCACAATCAATGCTCCTGTGGTTCCTGCGGCAACCACTGTCCGGATTGTACCTGAGCTGATGTAGGGCATATCGGCAAGAAGAATAAGAAAACCGTCTGCTCTCGGAGATAGGGATTCGATTCCTACTCGCAGAGAACTCGACATGCCTGTTTTGAACTGTTGATTGATCACAACCCGGCAATCAGAAAGATCGATGGTGTTCATGATCTCATCCGCGGCATAGCCAAGAACGACAATAATCTGTTTTACACCTGTTTGTTTCACTGTACGGATAACTCGCGCCAGCGCCGGTTCGTTATCAATCAAGAGAAGGGGTTTGATCGTTCCCAAGCGCTCCCCTTTTCCGGCAGCAAGCACAATTGCTTCAATCATTTGTTGCCTCGCATTAGCTCGGCTGCATAACGTACCGCTTCGAGAATCTTTAGATAACCGGTGCAGCGGCACAAGTTTCCCTCGAGAGCGGTGAGAATCTGTTCATCAGTCGGATTGGAATTCTTCAGCAGGAGCGCGTAGGTTGACATGATGAATCCAGGTGTACAGAAGCCGCACTGAACGGCCCCCTTCTCCGCAAATGCCCGCTGTATGGGATGAAGCCGGCATTCATCCCCTTGATCCGCAGAGGAAAGAGAGACAGACTGGCTCAATCCTTCAATAGTCAGTAGTTCTTTCCCATCAACTTGTGGAGCAAGAACAAGACATGAGTTTACCGCGCGGCCGTCGATAAGAACGGTACACGCTCCGCATTCCCCCTCTCCACAACCTTCCTTGGTTCCAGTATGGTGCAGATCTTCGCGTAGCAGGTCGAGGAGGCGAGTCTCCTCATCGGCCTCGACCAAGATCTGCTTTCCATTGAGAGTGAAGCTTATCTTCATAGATGCTCTTCCACTGCAATCAGCGTTGGTTCAATCTCGATTGCTGGTTCTACTGCCTTTCGTGCGGCAACAATGTCCTTCAATCCATTCCCGGTCACCATGACTGCAACCCGCCTTCCGGAAAGCTCTCCCTTGCTAACAAGCTTGACCAACCCGGCAAATGGCGCAGCGCCAGCTGGTTCCGCAAACACTCCTGTCTGTCGAGCCATAGTCGAAATTCCCGTGATGATTTCTGTGTCGGTTACAGTAACGAAATATCCGCCGTTTCTCGCTACGTAAGTTACAGCCTTCACAATATCGCGGGGCTTTCCCACGCTAATGCTATCAGCTACGGTTTGTGCTTTTACGTCTTCAATTGGGACCTTTCCGCCATTGTAGCGCTGAAACGCTGTTGCCACCGCGGCTGCTCCTTCGGCCTGTACTCCAACTACCTGTGGTATACGCTCGATCAAGCCAAGAGAATGAAATTCCTCAAACCCCTTACAAATCCCGCTGATTACTGAGCCATCGCCCACAGCGACAAGGACAACATCCGGAACCTTCCAAGAGAGCTGTTCCGCGAGTTCGAACGCCCCAGTTTTCTTACCTTCAACCAGATAGGGATTAAGCGCGGCCGAACGATTATACCATCCGAATGTTTCGGCGGCTTCAGAGGCAAGGTCGTAGGCAGCGTCGTAAGAACCATCGACAAGAAACACCTTGGCTCCATAGACTAGTAATTGAGTAACCTTTGCGGCTGGAGCGGTCCGTGGCACGAAGATGATGGTTTGCAGGTCGGTCGCAGCGGAAAAACCGGCGAGTGAACTGGCAGCATTTCCCGTGGAGGCACAGGTAATCACACGCTTGTGCTTCTCTTGCGCCTTGATCACTGCTACCGAACTTGCTCGGTCCTTATATGACGCAGTTGGATTTTGGCCATCATCCTTAATGAACAAAGCTTCCAGGCCGTAATGTGATGCTAGATGAGGGAATTGATAAGTTGGAGTGAAGCCAACACGGAGTGGTTGGACGAAGCGCCGATCCTTAATCGGTAAGAGAGGAAGGTATCGCCACATTGTGCGCTCTCCATCATTGCTAAAGTACTGCCTCGTAAGGATCTTCTTCAGCTTCCTGTAATCATAGATGACCTCAAGCGTTCCGCGTCGCTGTCCACAGCTTGGACATGTATACTCTATCTCATCCGCATTGAACTCTTTTCCGCAGGAGATACATCGGAGTGCGCTGATCTTGCCCATCGTTAAACACTCACCTCATGAATAGAAATGGTAGAGAGGCAGTTATCCCTCTAAGGATCAATGCCATCTCAACCAGTTCTTTCAGGGAAAACATTCCCTTAAATGCCTTTTTCAACGTCATGTCTCTTACCACAAAATCAGGCGATAGGTTGATGCAAACATTCGTATTCTCAAAAACCAGCAAGCCATCTTTGCTTGAAAGCTTCATTTCCTTGCCTCTCTCTCGCCTGAAAATACTATGTCCTTTAATGTAGAATGCATTATCGCTTTCCTGTTCGAAATCTTCTCTCTGCAGAAAGAGTCGCGGTTTTTCAAGGTAAGGCTTGCCATGATGGACACAGAAAGTGGCACAATTCCCACACTGGTTGCATAGATCATCGACGTGGACGATCTGCCTAGATTGTTCGATATCAACTATCTCTTCTCCGGCCACTCTGAGTCCATTATTGTTGCAGGAAAGCTGGGGCAGCATCAGACTAACCGGCGAGACAAGATAGACGTAATTGGCGCGATTTGGACAGACTTCCACGCATTTGTCACATAAGCTAGAACACTGCAGACAACGTGCCGCTTCACGGTGTGCTACACGCTCTGAAAGGGGATGTTCAACCAGCTCAAAACCATTGCGTCTGTCAATCGGAATGGTCTCTGGGCGATGCTGTAGCTCCTTTCTGGACCTGATGCTCTTTAGGTGAATGATTTCATCTTCAAGAAGTTCGGTTGGCTGGGCGTTTCTAGGATGATTGACCGTATTTCTGTACTGTTCTGGTTCAATACCTAGCTTGCTTAAGATTGCCCGTGCTGCTCTTCTACCATCGGCGCATGCCTGGATAATCGTTGATGGGCCACGTATCGCGTCTCCGCCGGCATATACATTGTTCAGTGAGGTGAGTCCGGTCTCAGCGTCAACCATAATCGTGTTGTTCTTGCCAAGTGAAATAGCGCTATCCTTGAGGAAAAGGATGTCAGGGCGTTGGCCAACAGCAATAATGACAGAATCAGCCTCAATCAGGTATTCGCTTCTCTTAATAGGGATCGGCGCCTTGCGGCCACTTGTGTCGGGACTCCCCAGTCTGTTGCGCACACATTGAAGCCCACACACCCGGTCGTTTCGCAGTGCAATCTTTGTAGGAGAAGCAAGCTCTTGTAGCGTGTTTCCTTCTGCAAGTAGCTCTCTTATCTCTTCTTGTGTTGCCGGCATCTCCGCTTTGGTGCGCCGGTAGACGACGGTTACCGATCTATCCGTGATCCTTCTCGCTGTTCGCGCCACATCTATTGCTGTGTTGCCCCCTCCTATCACCAGCACTCTCGATCCTAGATAAGGCTTCTTCCCCTGTGCTATCTGTTCCAGGAAGTCAAGGGCAGTAAATACGCCATTGCCATTCATTCCGGCAATGCTTAACTGGCTATCTTTCTGGAATCCCGTAGCAATGTAAACTGCGTCGAATCCTTGGCTCAGAAGGTCACTTGGCGGCCCACCAATAGGATGTGAAAGCTCAATGCTGACGCCCATACTTATGATTCGATTGATGTCCTGTTGAACGATGGCCTCCGGCAGTCGAAAAGCGGGGGCAATAGATAGCATTCCGCCCGCTATCTTCTTTGCTTCAAAGATCGTCACTTGGATACCATTTAGAGCAAGGAATGAAGCTGCTGACAGCCCCGAAGGGCCACTCCCGATGATTGCCACGTTGCGATCCGTCTTTCTTGATGGAGAAATGCCGACACTTCCGTACTCGACAGCAGAGCGTTTGAGGGCTCTGATTGCCACAGGCTCATCGTAGTCATTTCTGGTACAGCGACTCTGACATGGGTGGGTGCAGATGTAGCCAGTTACACCAGGTAACGGATTGTCGGCAACTATGACCCGAAGCGCCTGATCATATTCTCCCTCGGCAATTAGCCCGACGTATCCCGGTACGTCCTGACTCACTGCACACTGCTCTATGCAAGGAGCGCTGATGCAGTCAAACAGCCCTAACTCTGAGCTAACTTTGGGTGAGCCAGAAACACGGTAACTCTTCCTGTAACTTGGGACTTCAAGGGCTTTGCTAGCCGCATCTTCCAGGTTGACAAGGCTATTCACTGCGAGCTCAGCCAAGCTTGTTGAACCCTGCTCATTCATCTCTGATCTTAGCACTTCCAGGTACTGGAGCAGCCGGGAGTAACCACCGGGTTTGAGCAGGTCTGATGCCACGGTAACTGGTCGAGCCCCACACGCAAGGATTGTGGCGATGTTAAAGGTATCGGCTCCTCCCGCGTAAGAGATGCTCAGCTTATCATCAAGTTCTTGGACGATCTTATAGAATAAATTGATGGTGATGGGGTATAGGGCGCGACCAGACATGTACATCTCCTTGCCCGAGAGGATCCCTTTGTGATTTTGGACGGGTAACGTATTGCCTAGCTTAATGCCAAAGGTTAGGTTCTGTTTGGCAGCAGTCTTTCTAAGTGCTGTGATCAGTTCTATTGCCCGGCCATATTGCAGATCGTTGTCAAACACAGCGTCAGGAATATTGATGTCATCAAAACCAAGAGCATCATGAAGAATATGCATGACGGCCTGTTTGCCAAGCAGAGTGGGGTTCATCTTGACTACGGTATGTAATCTCCTTTCCCCTAACAGGTAGCGCGCGATTTGTTCGATTTCCCCAGGAGGGCAGCCATGCATAGTCGATAGAGTAACGTTGTTCGTAAGTTGAGATGGAATGTCGATATCGGCAAATTCAGGAAACTCATGCTCAAGGCTTGATCTGATTCTATTGATCTCTTCGGAACCGTCAGCCATTTGATCCATGAAATGGGTCATGCCGGGGCTCTTGATACCCTCTAGGTCGTAGCCAACACTCATGTTGAAAATTGTGCCAAACGGAGCCTTAGTTTCGAAGCCAAGCACCCGACGAAGGATATGAATCAGCACCCAGGCCTTGATATACTCATCAGCGGATTGCTCCAACGTAAGCTCTTGTGACCACTCCACGTTATAACCCTCATCCTCCATGTCAATGCATGGACGAGGGATTTCCAGCTTATCCATGGTCTGAACGGTCTTAAGTTCGATGAAGCGACCACCGGAAAGCCAGCTACAAATGATATTCTGGGCCAATTGTGTATGTGGCCCTGCTGCCGGACCGATCGGGGTAGCCAGGTAATGCCCAAACATGTCTTTGGTAGCGTAAATCTCATCCTTCTGAGGGAGATAAAACAGAGAGCGGTGAATCCCAAAGATGGACTGCTTCAGATGAAGTTCTCTCAGAATCCAATTTAGCAGAACTTTGAAAGGTTGCCCTTTCATGGTGTCAGGCATCTTCTTATCTCCCCTTAACAGCGGTCATGGCGAGCTTCCATGCTCACATTAAGCTGCTCTTTGCCACAGCTTCGTCGCTTCTTCTTGCGCGTGAGCGTAAATCTCTTCCTCGTCAAGGTCCACGAACTGGCCCTCTCTCAGGATTGGTTGTCCGGCAACGAGAAGATCGCTTACACGCATAGCATGAACCGCGAGGCCGAACAACAGGT
>DAOVAR010000016.1 GCA_030670905.1 Candidatus Bipolaricaulota bacterium | reverse complement strand
CGTTCCTGTTCCTCAAGAGCCTCTGTGGATTATGCTTGCCCTAAGCGTGGTTATGTTGATCATTGCCGGCCGGATCTGGCAGGAGGTGGAGGGATGACGCAGGCTTTCTTGATCGTTTTACGGTTGTTGTGCTTGGGGCTACTGGGCTACTTCGGTTACCGGCTGTGGACCGGCACGAGGAGCTTCACGACGCGTGGAGTGGCAGGATTATTCATCGGTGCGCTCGCCTGGCAGATCATCGCCGGAACGTGGTGACTTCTTTGGGGGAGGAAAAGATGCTGTTGCATAAACCCCTCCTCATGAAAGAAAAGCTTTCACCGCAGAGCACAGGCAAACAGGTTCTCTGCGGTGAAATGATTACAACTAGAGACTGGAGGTTGAATTGAGCAACAAACAGAGATTCAGGCAGCGGACTGGAAGAATGAGGAAGATCTGCGTTCACGTTGTTGTAGGATTGGTCGCCGCAGTGGCGCTGTTGATGGTGGTCGGCTGTGACAAGGAATGGGAGCAGTGGCCCAAAGTCGAGGCCATACGCCACGATGAAGTAATGTTTTTCGTCGGCGATTCTGCCGTAATCGACGCGGACACCTCGAATGGTGAGATCATGGTTCGCGGTGTCGAGGGTGCGCAAGATGTGCACGTGGTGGCCACACTTCAAACACGCGGGGACACTCTCGAGGAAGCGGAAGAGCGCCTGGGGCAGATCGTCTATCACGTAACACAAGACGATCAGACAGTTCGCCTGCGATATCACGCCTCGGATCAGGAGAAGGATGTACGTCGCTACAGCGGCGTTAGCTTCGAGGTGACGGTCCCGATTTCAACGCGGGTCGACGCAGAGACGTCGAACGGAGCAATAACCGTTGAGATTATTTCAGGGCCTGTGGAGCTTGACACGAGCAATGGTGCGATCACGGTGCTGGGTGTGATAGGGAACGTGGTTGCGGATACGAGCAACGGTGCAATCGTGATGCGCGAGGTAACCGGGGATGTTCACGCCGATACCAGCAACGGGCGCATCGACCTTGCGAATATCACGGGGACGGCACTGGCGGATACGTCAAACGGGGAGATCGAGCTCGAAGCGATCGGGGGGAAGGTGGATGCCGATACAAGCAACGGAAGCATCCATTACGAAGGCACCCCCCTTGGTGAGGACAACACCTTACATACAAGCAATGGCTCGATCACGGTGCGGATTCACACCGACGCATCGGTCTCCTTCGAAGTTGACGCAAGAGACGGAGATATCCGCTCGTCTCTCCCCTTGGTCGGTGATACGAAGGGCGATCACTGGGATGCAGCACTAAACCCCCCGGCCGAAGCCGTAATGTCCCTTCGCACCTCGAATGGCACAATTCGCATCGGCGCCTTGCCATAGGGAACCCATTGGCGCGGGAGCAGCGCGGCAGGCCTTTCCGTAAGGACGCTCGCGGATGTTGTTGAGAAAGAGCCCGGGTCACGGAACATAGATTACCTCTCTCCACATAAGGTTGCGAGCGAGGTTTGAGCGCTTTGCGAGTCACAAGGTCGATTCGTTGGCTCAGAGGCTCTTCTAGGAAACACTTAAGGTCCATGAAACGATCAAAAGTGGAATGACAGGGACTGGACCCAATTCCTAATGTAATAATATTTTCTTTGACAATTTACAGTAACTATTTGATTTTCTCAATAATAAGCAGAAAGTCTATCTTGCGCGTAATCCCATAGATTTGAAACAAGGATGTCTTTCTAATATTCGGGATTATTGACACAACTTCTCCTTCCAAATTATTCAAGAATTGCTCCAATTTGCTTTGATCATTTTCCATCGTAATCTCCAAGCGATGCACTCTGTATTTCATATTGCTCCTTTTTGTATAGAATTACTCAATCAAATTTCACAATACTACATAACAGTCCCTTCTAACCAGTATCATTCGGGTAAACGAGCATAGTAGCTTGTTCTGGGTGTAGTTTCAAGAAATGTACACTATGATCTTAAGTATTTATGGCGGGCGATGTTGTAGAAGTAGGCATGCCGGGTGGTTCAGTATCTGACACATACATACTGCTGACATCCTAGTTAATGGACACCTTCCACGACTACTTGGTTTCCGCCGCGCATGTGTCCGCCGAGTATGCTTACCCGCGTCGCTGTGAAGCCGATTGTTCGGTGCTGGTTTATGCGCTCAGTTTCCCAATCCAGTCGCCCATCCAGTACGTGATGGCAATCACGACGATCGCGATCAACAGGTGTTCGCCAACGATCTTCCAAGGTGGCTTGCCCTGCGATCTTGCGATGATGTAGCTCAGAACAGTGAGAATGGACAGTCCCCATATCAAATTCACGATGATTGCGACGGAAAGGGAGATAAGAAGAACAGGAACCAGAAAGGTCATCGCGAACAGGAACTTGGTCAGGAAGGTCGCAATGGTGGCCCCCCAAATCTCTTTGGCGCTGTGAATGTTCTCTGTTTCCTCCGAAATGTGGATGCCCAGGGCATCTGAAAACGCGTCAGCAACGGCGATTGTCAGAATCCCGGCGAGGACCACAATTCTAGAATGCGTCCCTGAGTGGAGACCAACCATAAGACCGAGAGTCGTAATGACGGCCGATGTCAGCCCAAATGAAATACCTGTACGCAACGAATCCTTCATCTGTGTAATCTCATTTTACATTCAGCAATCCCCTTTAACCAGCAACACCGCAAGAAGACCGCCATCTGGCGGCCAGCGGCCAGGATCAGCTACGCAAGAAAACGGCTACGGCTTTTCGGACTTGCACAACAATTATGACTCCCAACAGAGTCTTAGACATCCTATATCTTATATGCTGTTCTCGATTACTCATGATACACAACACCTGAGTTTACCTGCATTTTGGAGCGGAGGAGAAAGATGTCAGGCGCAACGATCCGTTATCTACTCCCTTTTATAGATTTCCCAACAATTCCATTGCTCTTTTTTCTTTAACCGATAGATCGACTAAAATGTCCGATGCTTGATTAATATATCCTACCTTTGAAGATCCTCCTGCTTTATCAAGCAGTGAAGCAACCTCTGTCCATAATCCAGCAATTTTGGAAAACTCCAGAAAGGCTTCACGTATTTGATCGGACTCTAACAGATCAGCACTTTCCTTTAGAAAGTCTCTGTAAAGATTCCTGAAGAGAGCTCCGCCAGTTCCTGCCTTTTCCATAAGCATTGCCGTTGTCTTAAAATCTCTCGTAACATCTCTACTATCTTCAAACCATTTCTTAATCTTAACACTCGTCTCCAATATTCCCTTATATCCAATATTCCTTATTGGTGGATTCAAGTAATCATTGGCATTATTTTCGACAGCAGTTCTTATAGCATTCATTAATTCATAGTCTTTTTTTGTTCTCTGAATTGTATAGCTTCTGTTTTTGGACGACATTGGACCTTTTTCGTTACGGGCCAACTCAAGTGATTTTAGGGATGTCTTTACTTTTCCTCCCTGTTGTTGTGTATCAATCAAATATGCATATTGGTTATCGTAACCATACATCGCAACGTAATGTCCTGCAAAGTGAGTTCTATTGGCAAAGTATTCCAGATGGTAACAATCTAACTTTAATCCGACAGGAATTTCTTTATCGATATTGCTTACCACGTTTTGCCATGCTTTCTTGACCGAAGATGTCTCCTCTTCTTCTAATTGTAGATTTAGGTTTCTTGTGATATTCTGAGTAAGCACATCCGGTTTGATTCTTCCGCCAATAAAGGGAAAATTCATTATCTTCATGTTCCAGAAAATAAAGCCTAATCCTTCTCCTATACCAAAAAGCATCGGTTCTGATAGTCCTATTCCAAGGTTCTTAAGCAAGCTTCCTGTTGCAGTTGTTTCACAGTGTTGTCCTACAAATGGATCGAAGTTATCAATTATCATATTACTGAACTCCGGCTATTTCCTACCCATAACGGTCCCATTTTCTGTGTTGATGATAGCCTTGATTGCATCCACCAAAGTGGGAGAAGTTTTCCAGTACGTTATCTAACGGGTGATCTTTGGTTTCCAGATCGAACTGGGCAAGGAATACCGGCAAAGAGATTTGATGCGTTCCGCTTCATTCTGGAGCGGTGCGAAAGGATGCCCAGTGGAACGATCTGTTACGCATCATCAACGTTTTCGCGCCTTGCCAGTTAGTCTATCGATGGAGATCCTAAATACTCTAGCCTTCTCTCTTAGTGTCTCGATATATTCTATCCCATTGTCAAAGAATTCCGGAGAGTACTTATGCAACAGTCCTTCTAGGGCTATCTGTTTATTGATATCAACTACTTCTTCGACCTCCCCTGAGACTATTACGCTTTCATACTTCGCGCCAAACTTATCAGGCAATATCTTCGTATTTCCAACAACGCAGAACGAGACTGATTTGTTCTGTGTGATATTGTCAATCTTCTGTCCTTCAACGGCACAGTGGAAGTATATACAATGATCGATGATACAAAAGTTCAGAGGTACTCCGTAAGGTTCTCCATTGTCAGAAATGGTCGATAATACTCCATATTCCGCCTTGTTCAATATAGCCATTGCTTCCTCTTGGGGAATAGCACGATCTTTTCTGCGTAACTGTTTCATTTCCAATATCACCTGACCTTGAGCAATCTTGCCCTAAGCATCCCTAGTCACTTCTTGTATTTTGTCCTTATCCATTTCACTACCCCTGCTGTATTTCTGTCACGGCAACCCTTGTTAACCAAATATCGGGTCGCACACCGATGCTAGCTCGTTCAGCCTGTAGTTTCAAGGATGTACACTCAGAGGAATAATGATGACATAGCGCTGTGGGAACTTCAGGGCCGCTACCAGGACTGACAGATCGATCAAGCGCGACATACTTCGCGGCTCTACCGATACTCTCTGACCCACGAGAGCCGACAACCGAAATCAGCGTTGGCAAATTCTGGCTCCGGGAAGGCGTGGGCCAAGCTTTCGGAGAAGATCCTTGCCATTCCTAGCGACAGCGGTCTGATCTCGCACGTGCGAAAGGAGTTAGTGAAAGGTTTAGTCTTGTTCTCCGGTTCCCGGTAGAAGGTAGTTTGATTGAGGAGTGTAGGCAAGCTAGAATCCACGCAGCCACCTGGCAATCTAAACTGCCATATCTAGTATGATGCATCAGATATGAAACTAGATTTGCCCCGACTAATATTCAATCCCAGGTCGAGCCCGGATTCCCTTGTCAAGTGGATGCTTAACTGCTTCAATCCGACTCACCAGATCAGCGCGTTCGAGCAACGCCTCCGGAGCCCCGCGGCCGGTAAGGATCAACTCCATCTGTGTCGGTTTCCTATCTAGCAGATCGAGAACCTGTTGAAGCGTTGCTATACCCAGGTGAAGGACCACATTGATCTCATCGAGGATCACAAGGTCGTAGTTTCCTGAGGAGAGGACTTCCTCCGCTCGCTCTAAGCCTCGCTTGACAATCTCGCGATCTTCATCACTTATTGTATCAGGTGTAATGAAGTGAGGCGGGCCGAACTGCTCCAACGTAAATCGAGATATTGGTGCCAGAGCACGAACCTCCCCATAAGGAGGGAAGTTATCCCCCCCCTTAAGGAACTGAATCATGTGAACTCTCAAACCTTGTCCGACGGCGCGGATGCCCGCTCCGATAGCAGCAGTAGTCTTTCCCTTTCCGGTACCGGTGTAAATCTGGATTAATCCCAGTTCATTCATCCTATTAGTCTACCTTAGTTCGCTTGACGCGTAACGGAGTCAGATACTTCTTAAGCATCCGAACAGCGCGTTCCGGATCTACCCTGCCATACAGCCCTCCTACTGTCGAGAGGACATAGTCGGCATCCAGGAGTACTTGCCCATTAGGGCGCAGCACTGTGTACTCATCCTTGTTAAACATGGTTCCTCTGGCGATCAGCCTCAGGTCTTCCATCTGTTCCTGAGTGCCTTCACGGGCTTTCCCGTAGATGGTTCCGCCCACCATAAGAACATTGGTTGGCTGAGAGAAGAAGTTAACGCCGTATTGGAGGAAGTACACATCAGTCTCGCGCACGTGCCCGACGTTGTTCTTGGTAGTGATCCGCATGACTTCGTTGGTCATGAACGCACGTACCCAGTTTTCTTCTCGGCTCTTTGGGAGTTCGTGCGGATTGTTATGAATCCAGTTGATGTAATTCCCAAGGTCGATCTCATACCCCTTCCCGTCGTTTTTCAGGAACTTCGCAAAGGGATCATCACTAGAGAGCGAGAACTTAGAGAATCTGTTTGAGAACAGCTCGTTCAGTTCGGTCTGCATCTCCCCGCTCTGGTAACGATCGATCTCAACTAGGTTTTCAGCGTTGTACGCCATACCATATTTTCCTTCCACACGGCGGTAGGCGAGCGGCATGTTCGGGGTTTTTAGAATCGTCCGCTTATTGCGCTTCTCGGCAACGTCCCACGGGTAGATATAGAGAGGGTTATCCGGCACGTTGGCGTAGAAATCGGTCGTTGCCCCTCCGACGTCGAGGCAGACTAAAGGTCCAATCCCTTTTTCTTTCCCATAACCGCGCACGAGCAGGTTTACGCCAAGGAAGGCTGCCCGCGGAGTGGGAATAAACGGGGCATCCATGTACTGCTCAGCCACGTCGAACCCTTTCCCGCGGATGACCACCGTCTGGAACAGGTCACGGATCGTTTCGTTGACCGTCTCGATAGCGAATTGATTGACCTCCGGCATGATGTTGTCCACTATACGAATGTCGATTCCCTTCTCCTTGAAGATTGCCTCTATCTCGTCTGCGATATCCTGATTTCCGGCGTAGATAACGGGCACCCCGTACTTGGTGTGCGTGACGTGCTTGGCTGAATCAGCGAGGATCCTCGCATTGTGTAGCTGGGTCTTGGTTTCGCCTCCCTTATCGGTTCCGCCAGCAATGAGGATGATCTCCGGTTCGTCACCTGCGTAGATCTTTCGTCCCAGCTCCCCGGTGAGCTTACCGTAGTAACGACCGACGATCTTTGCTCCGGCGGTTAATGCGGCAGTATCTGCGGCAAACCCGCTCTCAGCATCGGTGAGTGAAACCGTGACCATCTTCAAGCCACCCTTTGCGCTGGAGCAGGGGAGCCTGATGTCAAACTCAGCTAGCCTTTCTTCCAGCGGTTTCCAGCTACCGCTCTTTGCGATCTCTTCACCTAGACCAAGACCATTGGCAAGGGAGTGACGGATGTCTTCGATGATCGTCGGGACGTAGCGCAGCTTCACTTTTTCATCCCTGGTGTTAAAGGTAAGCACCTTGGTGAAAGTGCTGCCAAAATCGACCGCGAGGACGTTTAAGTCATCGAGTTCATTGACCCCCACCTGACGGCGAAAGGCCACCACCTGTGCGTCATTGACGTGCTCTTCCACTTCGGTAATTGTCGATTCTTCATCGCCGAAGGAAACATCTGGATAGAAATACCACGGGTATTTCTCGCGGATGCGATCGACCCGTTCCAACTCGTCTTTCACGGGTTTTCCATCGAACGACTTGATCTTACACATCCCCTGGGTATTGTCGGTCTTACACCTTCCGCTCATCTCATAGCGTTTGTCGATTACCGTTACCTGCGGGGCTTGAAACAACCCGGTCTGCAACGCGAGATCAAGGGTGTCAGGGCTGATCATCTCGCAGCCACCGGTAGGGTAGTTCTCCTCGTCGATGAGGTCGAGCAGCATTGTCTCGTAGTTCACCTCACGGACCTTGGCGTCTATGCGCTTGCTGGCCTCTTCCGGTGAGACGGCGTATTCGAAGAAGTTATCCATGGTTACCTTCCCCTGATAGCCACCGAGGAGCGCCAGGTGGAAGATGTTGTACATAGCGCCTTTCTTCAGTTCTTCCTTGCGCGCCATCACCTTGGGATCGTTCCAGATATCAGGCTGCGGCCCCCGCAAGAACTCTTCGAACACCTGCTTTGTGATTTCACAGCTCTCCACGATATCCGCCGTCTTTGCCTCGTGGTGCGCCTCGGAGATGCTCACGACGTGGACTATCTCTGGCTCCATAAACATCTGCCAGTACGTGGTCAACGCCAGGTGTCCCTGCGCCTTGTCAAGGTTGGGAGGAAAGCTAGAGAGACCGCCCCGCGTCTCGCGGATGATGTTGTAATCAAAGTGCCGGGCAAGCGGCTCGATCAATTCGTAAGCAGCGCGCATCTTTGCCAAGTCGTAGAGGGGGTAGATCTCGGGCGGCAGGTCAAACATCAACTGCATGACGTAGTCTTTGATCCCCAGCTTCAGGGCGACCACGCTGCAGAGCACATGATCCGCCACGTACATGTCATCGGTACAGTTTCTAAGCTGCCATTGATGGGGGTCGTTTATCTCAAGCGGCTTGCCGATAGATGCCCACCACTCTATGACGTTGAAGTGCTCCACGAAACCGTCCCAGATCGACAGTGGTCCTCGTCCGTCCAGCAGGTTATAGTAGAAGATAGGAACCGCAGGGAACGCCATGTTGAGCGTCTCTTCAAAGATCTTAGCCACTGCACCTAATTCGTCTGTCCCTGAGTAGATCCTTGAAAGCGGGAAGTTGCCACGTTTGGTTGCTCCTTTGAGGGCTAAAAGATCCTCCTTGGAAGTGATGGGAGCTCCGCCCTGCCCGCGTGGGTGCTCGTTTGGATCCTCATCCCCGCGGACGAACTTGGCAAGGAAGGCCTGCGAAGGCTGATCAGGGGCCAGTGATACAATCTCAAGGCACTCGGCGTCGCTCAGCTCCTCTACACCCCTGATCGTCGGCTCGAGGGATTCAGACGCGATTCCGATGTGTGCACGGATGATGGGGCGATTCTCCCGCTTGCGAACCTGCTCGATTCGCTCAAGCAGGTCATCTGACCAATCGAGTTTCTCGTGCTTCACTCCTGGTGTTCGCTTCGCAAACTGTTCCAGCTCTTCCATCGTCACATAATCGTCAACGATCATCTCGAAGAAGTCTTTGAACCCCTCCCTTTCCGCATACTCACTGGCAATCGCATCAAGGTCAAAGTGCCGATCCTCGGTGGGAGAGAACCGATCGGGCTCCAGCTTTTGCCCGGTCATTGTTCGCACGAGGTTGGCCGCGGGTCGCGTTCCCCCAAAGGAATAACGGATTCCACCTGTTTTCGGACCAAGACCGCGCTTCAGAGCCTTCTCGATCAATTCGGAAACAATCTTATCGACGTGCATATCCCCCAGCCGATAGGAAATGGCTACAATCTCGGGGTGTGACTCCTGAATCTTGTTGAGAAGTTCATCGATAGTGACCGCAGGTCCCAGCTTGACAGCAACGTAACTCACCCCAAGTTCTTCCAGCCACTCGGCAAACTTCTCTGTCCCCAGCGTGTGTACGCAGGGGTCCATTGACCCTGCTAAGACCCTCCGCTTCTTGTTAATTTGCTTGCTCAATTTGCACTCCCTCCACGATTAAGTTGCTTACCTAACTAATCCCTCTAAAGAATCGATCCCGTAGCGCTGTGGGGCACGTGTTGTTATCACATCACGCCCAATAAGTCTGCCGTTGATGAGGTATTCCTTTCCGATCCAGGCACTGGTCTTAGTAATCACCTCATCTATGGTCGGAGTCTCAACCCCTACTGCTGAGGCGATCCCCTTTGTCACCAGCAGGCCAAAAGGTAGGTCTTCTGTCAGGTAGCGCACTTTCACATTTACCCGATACCCACTATCGACCTTCTTTACAGGAACCCTCAGCGTCTGATAACCTTGATTGCTCTGAAACATCCTTGCTAAGTTCGCGGTACCTCTAATATCATCGCCATATGCATCGAGGAGCCATTGAGATAGGTGAACAACACTTGGTATCTTAAACCCGGGCCGCTCTTGTTCCACCGTATCTTTGATGGTAAGAACCTCATCGCTCATTCGGGACAGAAACTCTGCTGCTTCACCATCCACACTCGCATAAAACAACGGCACCTCATCCTCTGAGGGGAAGACCTCGGTACGACGATTACGAAAGACGCTGTACATGATTCCGGGATGGATCAACTGGCCGGTGTTCGCCAAAGAGAGCTCCAGCATGGACCGATAAGGAATCACGTCCATGCCCAAGAGGGTGGAGAAGATCTTCGCCTTCTCCCCGATTTCTTTCTTCGGCAGGCAGGCAGCTCCCACCCTTTTCTTGGTTCCATGGATGATCACCGAACGACCGAACTCTTTAATACGGCAGGCCCAGGGAAGCGTCTGGAAGCCAACTAGGACACAGCCATTTTGGCCAACTTTGCCAAGTATATCACAGGCCTGGTATTCCAGACCGCTACGGGCTGGCAAGGCAGCAATGGTGTTCTCCTTTGTCAAATAGGGGGCCAGTTGCAGGAGAATTGGCTCATGGGCAAATGCTGGCACAACCATGATGATGACCGATGAACGTGCAGCCTCCTTGGGATCCGCTGTGACGTGTATCCGCTTTGACGCTACACTGTAGACCTTTCCTGTCACTCGTAATTCAAACGATGGTTGACAGCTAATTGCCTCCGCGAATCGACTCCGTTCCTCCTCAATGGGCAGATACAGTCGGATTTGGATCCTGTTGTCTCGCAGGAGAAGGGTCCCAATTAATGCATGCGCTCCGTTTCCTCCTCCACACACAGTGATCCAACTCATGATCGACTCTTTCCTAAGGCTTGCTTGACCAATGATTCTAGGATCCTAACCAGGGAGAGATGCACATCTATTGGAATTCCATCTACACTCCCATCAACGTACCCTGTGACGCCGTCAATAAGGCCAGCGTGTGCGCAGCTTTCGAGAACGCGCTGTTCTACACCTGCATTGTGAAAGACACCTCGGTCGTGCAGCAGCACAGCCAAACACGCCGCAACCCCGTAAGCTCCCCAGTTGGATACCGCCGCAACCAACAAGGCATCGGTACGGACGCTGGGGGCAAAACCGCCAGGAACACTGCTACCGATACCATGAACCAGGATCTCTTCAGCCTCTTTACGAATCACTCCCATCCCAATCTCATTGCCGCCGTCTCCGATACCTAACGTGAAGATCCCGCGTCCGCGCGCTTCGATGACAAGTTGATCGGCCTTGCCAGTAGTATTGGTCATATCCTCGCCGCGACAGGAGTAAATAGAACCAGACTCATTCATCCCTCCTTTCTCGATAGCGATGACCGCACCAGGAGAGTAGAGTTCAAATAGGCGTTTTGCTTCGCGCTGTGCTTCTGACACGGAGATCGGAAACGGCAGGACGGTCGCTGCGTGGATCGGTCCCTTGGATTCCCAGGTATGAAGCAAGGACTCACAAGGCAAGACTTTCAGCCCAGCGGAGCCAACGACCTCAGACAAGGCAGGGACCAGTTGTTCCTCAGTAAGGAGAACGGGGACTACTCCAAATGCCCGGTCGAGGGTACGTGCGAGGACGGCTGCTCCTGATGGGCCGTCCGTCTCGGCGATCATAAGATCGACCGCAGTTCGGTCTGGCCAACCAGTAGCGATAAAGACGGTTTTTTTGTTCGACAAGGAACGCTGTAATCCCTCACTCGCTGTCAGAACGAGTGGTCTGGAAGATAAGGCCCGTGCAGCCTGGTACAGCTTATCGATTACCCTCCTACCGCTGACATCGACAGTAATCAGGCGATCGATCGCCTCAGCGCATGAGACCAAGCAGCGTTCCTGGTCTTGCAATGTTCCCCCCTAAAGGTACTCGCGTACCTCTTCCGCCGTCCCAGAAAAATGTTCCGTCATCTCCTGGGTCGCTTTATCAACATCTTTCTTCTCGATCGCCTGCAGAATACGTTCGTGACGAGCTGTGTATTTCTTGATGTGCTCAGGATCTGAGAGGTATCGCTGAATCGATTCTTGCCACAATTCCTTCTCTTCAGAAAGCAACAAAGACTCAAGGAGTTTGTGCAGTACAGAATTATGGGTAGCTGCAGCAACGGCAAGGTGAAACTCGCGGTTCGATTGGAAGTAGCGAGGGGGGTCACTGTGCTCTACAGCGTCTCTCATCCTCGCTAACGCCTGCTCCAGCCTCACTACGTCCTCACCAGTCGCTTGTGTGGCTGCAATTCTGATTATTCCCTCCTCCAGTACACGTCGTGCTTGCATCACCTCAAACGGGCTTTCACTCTCCTCAAGTACCGACATCGTATCGCTGACCATCTCGTTTGCCGGGGCGGCACTCCTTACGTAGGTGCCGTCACCCGCACGAATCTCCACAATCCTGGCAATCTGTAGTGCGCTCAACGCTTCCCGAACTGGTGGTCGGCTCATGCCAAGTGTCTGCGCGATCTCCCGCTCGGAGGGAAGTTTGCTCCCCTTAGGATAGGCCTGTGAGCGAATTTGCTCTAGAACCCATTCAGCAACCAGTGTACTCTTTTTCGGTTGATATGCCGGCCACGGACTCTCTTGCATGACTCCCTTCTTTCCATTTTACGGTATTACTGGTAATACCGTATTCTAACCTTCCTTCTCCAGCCTGTCAACAACTGAACGCAGGCTTTCATTTCCATGTCAATTCTTGGTAGTCTGCGACACACGGATAGCCTCCGAAGAAAACGGCTTTTTTCTGCCTTGGGAGATAGAACACAACCGAAATAGTCCGAGACGGCGGTTTCAACTCCTTATGTCGGCACAGCGCATCCAAAGCGGTGCCGTGATAGCTCATGATCCGTTGTGCCTCTTCCAGGTTGCGACATCCGGCAACAATGAGTGCCGAGAGACGTGAATACCGCGCTAAACTCGTTCCCCTAAGAGGAGAAGGCTGGGGGTCCAAGAACGCTTTCTGTAAAAGTGGATCAGTGAAGTGGTTGGTGTTCACTATATACTCCCCCACGGACCTGCGTACTACGCAAGTGCGGTGGCCCAGTTCCGCCACCCCCAACGCACCGGCTGCGTCGGCCAGAATCAGGTTTCCCCTCCCCATCAGTGGCTGGTGAATGATCAGCCCCAGCGCCTCATTCACAGTCGCGCACTGGTTGAGGATTTTGTCAATGACGGCAAACCGGGGAAGCCCGCATCCGATATCCAGTGACGTCACATGCGTATCTGCAACCGCCAGTCCTTCCACATTCATACCACTGCTGTTTACGCCGGCCACCCCATAGGTAGTCATCGCCATGTACCCAAGACCTTTGCCAGGACGGACGCGAATCATCACCTGCCATGGGCCGTACGCACAGTCACAGTCACGGTTCTTGGCGACGATCGGGCCTTGCTCCGAGTCTGAGATCGCGAACGTGCTGCACCCGTCTCCATCTTGATTGGGTGTCCCTTGGCTGCGAGAGTCCAAACCGATCATCAGGTCACGGAAGTAGGATCCTATATTGAATAAGAGCAGCTGCGGCACAGGCAAGCTGAGCTGTACGGCCATGCCCTTAAGCCACTCCACGATCGCTGGAGATTCCCGTGAGAGCAAGGTCAACACCTCGTTAAGTGCGCGCTGGGTATAGGTAGGAAGCGCCTCAATCTCAGCATTCTCGTGGCGAACGAACACTTGAAACTCGCTGAGGCGACTTCGATCCACTGCCAAGGCTTGACCGAAGGCGGTGCCAATCTCGTACGGCTCTCCTGCAAGATCAACCGTATCTATAGCATACAAATTCTTCATATCTTTCATAATTACAGTATTTTGCTCGATCAATCACTCAACCTTTCTTAAGCAGCCTATCTCCCTTGTCTCGATAGCTTTGGATCAAACGTATCCCGTAGTCCTTGCCCCATCAGGTTAAACCCCATCACCAACAGAAGTATGCAAATCCCAGGGAAGGTGGTGATCCACCATGCGCGGAAAATATAATTGCGCCCATTAGCGACCATCCCGCCCCAGGTGGGCGTAGGAGGCTGGACACCCAGGCCCAGAAAGCTGAGGGACGCTTCCAAAAGGATCACCGTACCGATGCTAAGGGAGGCCACGACAATAATAGAGGCCATTACGTTGGGCAGAAGCGACCGAATCAGGATATGCCAGTTACTCGCCCCCATTGCTCGAGCCGCCTCCACATATGACTCCTCCCTTGCGACAAGGACGTCGCCACGAACAACCCGACAGGACGTAACCCAGCCTTTATAGACAAGAGCCAGAATGATGTTCTTTATTCCGGGACCAAGCACTGCCATGATCGCTAGAGCCAAGATCAATTGAGGAAAAGCTAGCAGCATATCGACGATACGCTGAATGACCGCGTCGATCCTACCTCCGAAATATCCGGAGACAAGCCCGATAACTGCGCCAATGCTACTGGTCAGCGCGACCACGACAAACCCGATCAAGAAGGATATTCTCGATCCAAAGATGGTTCGGCTGAGCATGTCCCTGCCAAGAGTATCGGTCCCTAACAGGTGCTTCGTGCTTCCCCCCTCCGCCCAGCAAGGCGGTTTCAACCGTTCTAGAAGGTTTCCTTTGTTAGGGTCGTGGGGGGCAATGAACGGAGCAAAAATAGCCATAATGAGGAATGATGTTACTAGAATCATTCCGATGACAGCAACTCGGTTTCGCCCGTATAATCTTACGAATCTCTTGAATCCCGTTGTGAACCTTCTTTCTGAAGTTGTTTTAGAACCTGACCTTGGGGTTAAGAACCGTATAGAGTAGATCAGCGATAAAGTTCATCACAACATATGTAAACGCATAGACCAATACCGCTCCCTGTACAAGGGGGTAATCTCGCGTGTAAATAGCGTTTATGACAAGACGTCCAAGACCTGGCCAACCAAAGACGCTCTCCACGATCATGTTTCCGCCAAGAAGGACACCGATATTGAGTGTCACCACCGTAACCGTGGGCACGAGGGCATTGCGTAGCGCGTGCTTGAGGATAACCACTTTCCGGCCAAGTCCCTTGGACCACGCCGTACGGATGTAGTCCTGTGACAGAACTTCCAGCATGCTGGAGCGGGTAATCCGCATGGTCAGGGCTACCATGTGACATCCTAAGGTTATGGCAGGCAGGAGGAGGTGGCGGATTATGTCCACCAACGCAGCCCAATTCCCGGTGATCACGGCATCAATCAATAAGAAGTTGGTAATCGGTTCCAGTCCATGCCCGTAGCTGATCCGCCCGGTGACAGGAAGCAGTTTGAACTTCACAGAAAATACGATAATAAGGAGCAATCCCAGCCAGAAGGTGGGCATCGAGACCCCTACCAGGGCTGATACGGTGCCAATGTTATCGAGCAGGGAATACTTCTTCACAGCTGAAAGTACCCCAATTGGAATAGCAATCATCACCGATATGATAATAGATACGATAGTAAGCTCGAAAGTAGCGGGAAGACGGCTGCCAATCAGCTTCATCACCGAAGCACGCTGGATGATCGAGCGGCCAAAGTTACCGCGAAAGATCCCACCTACGAAACTGAGGTATTGCTCAACCATTGGTCGATCCAATCCAAGCTCATGGCGAAGTCGTTCTATTTCCTCCGCGCTCACGATGCTTCCCTCACCCATCATGATCTCCACCGGATCACCAGGGGTGAGGTACATGATAAGAAACACCATGAATGTAATTCCAATAAAGACGGGGATTGTTTGTAAGACTCGTCTAACTAGATACGCTGGTGTCAACCCATATACCTCACTCGGAAATCTCACGCGGGGCGTAGAGCACCCCGCGTGAGCCTTCCTCCACCAGTTATTCCTTAGCCAGAGAGGGACACATCGTGCATGTTAAGCTTACCGTCTGGGCTCGGGTTCCAGCCCTGCACACGTGTTGACTTCCCGTATATCTCCTTAGTAACGTATCCCCAGACCATTGGGCACTCATCGTAGACGATCTTCTGTCCTTCGATGAAACACGTTAGTCGTTCATCACTGTCCAACGTTATCTTCGACAGAGCGAACAGGAGATTGAGCGTCGTGTTAGAGTAGCCTGTGTAGTTTCCCCGTTCACCAGTGCCCAATTTGGGCACGAAGATCCCCTGAGGGTCCATGCTACCGTTCCCCCAGCTGGTAACCCACATCTGGCGTTTGTTGGCTAGCAGCTCTGGCTTGAGGACGCTCCACTCCCAGACTTGGGTGGATGCATCGATGCCAATCTCGCGCAGCATCTGGGCACAGGCCTCCGCTATGTTCTTAAGGGAGTCCTGGGCGTCGATCACGACGGAGAGGCCGTTCGAATAGCCAGCCTGGGTCAGCAGTTCCTTGGCCTTGTCAGGGTCATATCCGTACGGATCGAGATCGGCGTAGCCAATTGCGTTCGGTGAGAGGATCGTTGGAATTACTTCGCCAAGTCCGGAGTATAAGGCTGCAACGATTTGTTCCATGTCGATGGCGTAGTTCATCGCTTGTCGTACTCTCTTGTCCGCGAACTCGCCTGTTACGCAGTTCATCCCGAGGACGTAACTTCGTGTTCCGTTGCACGTCACGATCTCGAGGTTCGGATCACCCTCTATCTGTCCCATGAGATCAGCCGACACTTCGGTGATGATGTCTACTTCTCCTGCCTGCAACGCAGCGATCCGACTGGAAAGTTCGGGGATGACCTTGAAGATCAACGTCTCCACTTGAGCAGACCCCACCGGTGGAATGTCAGGCGATCCACCGTAGTAGTCATCGAATCGCTTCATGATCACCTGCGTTCCCTTGTCCCAGCGCACGAGCTCAAAGGGGCCGGTTCCCATCGCATTCTCGGCCAGGTAGTCGTCGCCGAATTCCTCCACGTAGTGCTTGGCGACCATCTCCTGGAAGGGGAGGAACGCGAGCAGATGCGGCATCGGGGCGTCGAGCGTAAGCTTGACCGTGTAGGTATCAATCACCTCTGCCCCATTGACGGGGTCGAGGAGGCTCTTACGCGGCGACGTCATCCCATTGATCATCCCTTCCTTAACTAAGCGATCAATCGTAAACTTCACGTCCTCAGCGGTGAATTTCTCACCATCATGCCACTTTACGTCCTTCTGTAGATAGAAGATCCATTCTGTGGTAGAGACCTGCTCCCAAGATACAGCAAGCTCCGGCACAACTTCCATATCGCTTGTCCGGGTGACGAGGCCATCGTACATGTTACGAATAGTGGTCTCGGTGATTCGAGAACGGTGATTAGCTGGATCGAGCGTCTCCACGTCTTGAGTAACCCCAACGATCAGCGTATTACCAGCCGCCCACCCAATAACTCCTCCTAACAACAAACAACTCACAACTATAGAGATACCCAGCAACAGTATCCTTTTCATTACATTACCTCCTTGACGATCCTTTTTGCTTCCCTAACGCCCCGAGTTTACACTCTTATACGCTTTTGTCTACGATCACCTCCTCTTTTGTAGGATAGAAGCATAGATTAAGGCCTCCCTGGTCTGGAACTCGGTTACATCCACATTGTTTCATGACGAGAGGATTGATTAATATGGATACAGGGAATGCGCGACCATGAAGGCATTGATGACTTGTTGCATTACTCACGGAGTCAAACTTCATTCGTTATTGCCTCTTCTTCCCCAAAAGATGAAGTGGTAATACCAGTCTCACCAGTCTAGCAGAAAAGCAGGTCCTTGTCAACACGCACGCACAGAGTTGTCTCATGCTCCTCTTCGGACTTCGTTGTTTACCCTGTCGAATATCGTTTTCTCGGTGCTCATCCATTCCCTCGAGATCGATACCCGGATGTACAGCGCGCACGTCATAAGCATTCACCACGAGGAACTCCCCAACTCTCATGGCTAAGATTCCATCCAAGCACATCAGGCAAGTACGTACCCATGTCGTAGCATTCCCTTACGAAGGCATCCAGGCTGTGAGGGCTCTCGCGAGCACACCTTAGGTTCGTCTGAGCCTTAATCTCAAACAGCCCTCCATCCGTTTCAAGTAGAACTGATGTGCCTGGCTGGTCAAAAGAGAAGCCAAAATGCTCTCCAGTAGACGTTTCTACCAGCGCCCTCCCTAGGACTTGCGTAAGCCCTCCTCAAGCCGTAATGAAGCCCTGCGTGGTGTATATCCAATGATCCTGGCCCTCAGATCTCCGGGGCCAGCGGAAGGCTATAAGAATACCAACCTGATGCCCGCCCACTCTAAGGAGAGAGATCCTGAAGCGCCATCACAATGAGGACCTCCTCCCCAACCGGAATCTGGTCAGCAAAAACGAGCACGATGCCATTTCCCCATAGACCCTTTGAAGAAATGAATCCTCATTCGATATCCTTCTTATCAGAGACGCACGTTGTTACCGCCAGATGCCCTAAGCGATTCAGGTACAGCCGTCCCTCAGCAACTTCCGATTGACGAGCCAGGTGTCCATGGCTCTTCTGAGAGCTCGACTTGAATACCGCGCTTCTCCAGCTCCATCCTAAAGATCGAAAAAGGTACGTCAACGGCAGGGGAGAGAATTCCCTTCTTCTTTATGTCTCCCCGAAGGATCATCTGTGCCCCAATGCTCGCCGAGAAAGCCACAGTACGAGTCATCGCTGTGAAGCCAGTATCCAGATCTCTACGATCCAGAACTTGATAGATAACCCTCTTTCTCTCACCGTCCTTGACACCCCGAGCGTCAACACGCAAGTGAGCAATGTCTTTCTCGCCAGGACCGTACTGAAGTTGCGATTCTAAGAGATGGTAGACGAACTTCCGCGGGACCACCGAAAAAGCGCCCACGCTCACAGGCCCTTCATCCAAGAAACCCATTTTCACCATCTTGTCCCAGAACGCACAATGGCCCTCCCAGCGCAAAACAAAGCGCCCCATGGTCCTCACTGTTTCCTCGATGCCTAAAGTCTTGGCGTACTTTGTGGCATCGCCGTTTACAAAAGCTTCAAAGTGCCCCAACCCTGGCACATCGACAGTGTGCACATGTGCCTTGGAGAAGATCTCTCTTGCTGGGATCCCAACAACTTGACCGTCTTTTAGGATCCACCCCGGGCGCTTGTAGGACTTTAAGACACTGTCAAACGCCCACGTGATCTTGTACTTTAAGGGATTGTTAGCAGCTTCGGGTTCTGGAAATCCAGATCCATAGGAGTACAACTCATGAACCTCGTCAAGATCCCTCACAGCTTGACCGCAGAGAACAAGGTCAATTCCTGGATCCATTCCCATCTCGGGGAGAACGGCAACCCCCCTGGTCTGGGCTTCCTTATGCAATTGCATAACTTTTGCCTCTTCTGCGGACCGCCTCGCCGCATCCGTTTCTCCAAGATTGACAAGATACATCGCATTAACCAGGCTTACGTTGTTCTCGACAGCCAATTTCGCCATGGGTAGGGAGAATACGCCGGGCAGCATCTCGATGACGATGTCCGCCGTTTTCATTAGCGAGGCGATATGGTCTTCGTTCCTGGCGTCCAGTTCCTCCTGTTGCACCTTGTTGAACCCCATGTCACTCACGTAATGTCTCAAGCCCTCAATGTCTTGATCTGCTGCCACGATTGTCGAAATGAGCGGACTCTGCTCCAGGTCATACAGTAAGGTTTTTCCCTGCAGCCCAACTCCAAGAACAAGCACCGTGTTCAATGCAACATCCCCCTTTCCAGACTATAGCCTGGTTATGTTTAGTTACGGCAAAACGCCGCTCGTTACCCACACAGGTTAAAGTGCTCCAAGGGCTCTCCTTGACAACCCTGGCTCAGGACACGGTGACCCTGGCCGCTCTTTTTATCCTGTCCGGCAGCAAGACCTCCGTGGTGGTATCGCGACCACGCGGTAAGGGAGGGTGCGAGCGCCATGATCCTGATTTGGTGCTGTGCTGATGATTGTGCTTCTCTCACAGCAAAGAGCAAGTCGGTGCACACAACCCAGACGATGAACAGGTGATCGAAGGAGCGTTCCCCTTCAGACGAGAACGCGATCTGCTCATCATTGTGACCGCTCCAGAGCTTAAGCGTGCGGGCCTTAGCCTGTGGCGGGTTATCGGCGACACTACTGCCTCTTGAGAAGTTTACCGGGGTGGCGCTCTTCGCGTAGGTTCCGTTACCCGGATGGATCTCAACGATCCCGGCAATCTGCAGTGCTCAACGCCTCCCAGACCGGTGGACGGCTCATGCCAATGCGTTGAGCGATCTCCCGTTCAGAGGGAAGCTTGGCCTCTTCTAGATAGACCTGGGAGCGTATTTCTCCAAAAACCCACTCTGCCGCTATTGCGCTCTTCTTTGGTTGATACGTTGGCCATGGTGCGTTTTGCATACTCCCCTCCTTTGATAATACTGGCCTGTCACTCTTTCAGCAGCAGTCTAGTTCTTTTCAGTTTCTCTACGTTCCCGACTCCTTCTATAAGACAACGCCGCTAGCTCGTTGAATTCCCATTTCCACGGTCTTTTTCAGGATGGCAACGACCGCAGCATGAATATCCACCTCCAGGCCATCTGTTCCTTCTTCGACTCGGTTAGTGAGGCCATCGATCAGGCCTGCATCGACACACGCGTGCAGTATTCTTCTTTCCAAGTTCGCGTTGTGAAAGATGCCAATATCCTGTCTCAAAAAAGCGAGACATGCCGCCACTCCGTACGCCCCCCAATTTGATACTGAAGCAACAACAAGTGCATCGGTTTCACAAATTGGCACCATTCTGTCGCCGAAACGGAGGAAATCACGAATACCATTAGCGATGGCAGACATTCCGATCTCATTCCCACCGTCGCCGATTCCGATTAACAGCTTTCCATGTTGTTTCATCTCCTGAATGAGGAAGTCCACCTTGGCCATGTGTCTAGTTGAGTCATTTCCCCAAGAGGTGAGAATGAGGCCCTCCTGGTTGTAGCCGCCTTTCTCAATTGATATAAGAGCCGCGGGCTTGTACTGCTCGAACAGATTTGGGGCCACATTTTCTGCCTCCTTCGGATCGCTGGGGAAGCCGACAACTAGAGCTGCTGGCTCCATAGAGATATTCTCTGCTCGTGCCGAGAGGATCTCGTTCGGTGATAGGACCTTGAAACCGCCTGCTTGAGCGACGGTTGTCATTGCGTTTACTAAATTCTCCTCAATAACATACACTGGCAAAACGTTTGCGGCCTTTTGAAGAGCTCTTCCTAAGACCACAGCGCCCGCAGGT
>DAOVAR010000106.1 GCA_030670905.1 Candidatus Bipolaricaulota bacterium | reverse complement strand
GGCGCGATCGCGGTTGCTACGATTGGGTTGAGTGGTGTAAGTTTGTGGCTGCTATCAGTTTGTTTCTTTGCTTGGGCCCTCATGTCAATGAGCTACTTGCCGATTCTGCGGCGTTACAGGGTTTCGTATCTAGTTGCGCTCCTGTTGCCAATAAGCGCGATGGTATATACAGCTATGACTGTCTCATCGGCGCTGCGTTACTGGCAGGGACGTGGCGGGGAGTGGAAAGGACGAACCTACGAGAGGGCTTTCCGCAGACGCTCGGGCTAAGATGGTTTCTTGATCTTTTCCGCAATCCGCAAGCAGATCCTCTCGGAGCGCTCCTTGTCTTTGCTTTCTACCATTACTCGCAGGAGAGGCTGGGTCCCCGAAGGACGGACAAGTATTCTTCCTTCATTTCCCAAATATCCCTTCTCCTCTTCGATGAAATCTTGTAGGAATGGCTCATTGAATAGACGTTGCGGATCATCTACAGACACATTGCACATTGCCTGAGGAAAGAGCGGAATCATTTCACCTAGTTCGCCCAATGCCATCCCGCGTTCATGTGCTATCTCCAAGAGTTTCACAGCGGTTAGGATACCGTCGCCAGTTGGGCTGTGGTCAGAGAAGATGATATGGCCAGATTGCTCTCCCCCAATCTGCGCGCCATGGGCGAGCATCGCTTCTGTCACGTTACGGTCGCCCACTGGAGTGCGTATCATCCGGATTCCTTCTTCCTTCAGGACCTCCTCTAATCCAAGGTTGCTCATAACGGTCGTTACAACTAGAGGTGGATCAAGAATTCCTTTCTTGTGCATGTGTAGCGCGGCGATTCCCATCATCTGATCGCCATCGATCGTTTCCCCACGGGGTGAAACAAGAAGGACCCTGTCACCATCACCATCAAAAGCAATTCCCAGATCGGCGTGATTGTCAACTACAGCTGCCCGTAACGGTTCAAGGCAGGTAGACCCACATCCCTCGTTAATCCGCGCTCCATCCAGAGATGTGTTGAGCTCAACCACATTGGCATTGAAGTGACGCAACACACGGGGAGCGATTGCCCCGGTCGCCCCATAAGCACAATCCACAACGATAGTACTCTTGGAGAGATCGATTTCTTCGATTTCTATTGTACCTGTGAGAAAGGCAGCGTAACGCGTTGAAGCTGCTTCCAACAGCCTAACCCCACCGACAGCAAGCGATCGGCGAACAGGGCTACTCATCGCAGCTTCAATCGCTCTCTCGTCCTCTATGCCGAGCTTCATGCCATGCCGTTCAAAGAACTTGATCCCATTATCCTCGGGTGGATTATGGGAAGCGGAGATCACAGCTCCCAAATCAGCGCGCTCGTCCTTGATCAGAAAAGAAATAGCTGGAGTGGGAATCACTCCAGCAAGCAGCACTTCAAACCCGCAGGACGTAAATCCAGCGGCAAGTGCCCCTTCAAACATTGGGCCGCTTGTTCGCGTATCTCTCCCGATAATTACGCGGCCCCCTGGGGAAGCCAGGATGACACCTGCTGCCTGCGCAAGCGACAAAACCAGCTCTGGAGTAAGATCGACATTTGCCCTTCCTCTTACTCCGTCGGTCCCAAACAAAGAGCTCATCGTCTTGTGTCCCATGCAAGAGGCAAGCAAGAGAGCCAATCATAACGAACGAATAGGATACTAATCTCAGCAGTAAGTATTGATGATATCATTGTGTCAAGATTCTATGCCCTTTGCGACTTTATGGCAACCTCAGGGGTTAGACTCCTCGACCATGTCCCCAACGACTGGAACAAACTCAGTTGTCCTGATCGCATAAGAAACTCGCTCACGAACCTCGACAATTACAATTTCACCCTTTATTCCAATGATTT
>DAOVAR010000007.1 GCA_030670905.1 Candidatus Bipolaricaulota bacterium | reverse complement strand
GATCTGCGCGTAGCCCGGGAAGAGGCATCTACTGCCGTCTCCTGTAGGGCGCAATCCGTGGAAGAGGGAGGTTGCAGGGGCTCTCGTGTGGATGGAGAACTTACCTTGGTGCTGCGGTGGGAAAGTTGAACTATCGAGAGTATCGCTCTCAGCGCAAGGGCAAAGCGTGTACACGTCTGCTATTCGTAAGGGCATAGATGGTCTCAATTGGGAGTAGTGGACAACTTTCGAACTATTGAGTGGCCGAAACCCGAAATACTAGCCGCACTCTATACGCGATGACAGGAGACATTCGGCCTGTCTGCATGTAGACACGCACAGGCAGCGTCGGGCTATCTTGCCCCATGGACGTATATCAATCGCGAGGTGAGATTGCCAGAACCGGTCGTTGACTTAGCACCGGAAAGCGCCTACCATTGAGTTTTACAGGTGACGGGCATGCCTTTGTCAAGTAGAATGTCTACTTGAGAGGGTGTGGCTCACGGGGTAGCAGGCCTGTTGTAAGGTACTACTCGGCTGCGAAATACCGCCCCCGCATTCTGTTTCATCCAGTGTGTCTGTTGGCCTGCCTATGCCAACAGCAGAAAGCCACCAAGATCGCGGTGTTCAACGCAACTATTGGGCGAATGGTCGCAGGGCGTACGGCTACCGTGATCTGGAATATCTCTACCGCAAGATCCGACAGGAGGCGCTAGGAACACGACCAGCTATCTTGCAAAAGACCCTTTTAGCATGCGAAATCGACATAGAAAGTATCGCCATTCGTGGCATACACTAAGAATCTGTCACTCTGGAGATCATATCGTACTCTCCTTTTACGGACTCATACAAAGATCCAAATATGGGGTAGAGCGCATCATAGATGCCGACATTCTCATCTATTGGTTCAGCTCCAGTCGCTATCCTAACCGCGCAGTCAACGGCTTCGCCCACATCCTCATATACTCTACAGCCAACTCCTGCCAGGAGGGCAGCTCCGAAAGCTGGTCCTTCATCAATGCTCGTAGTCACCACTTCTCTGTTAAGTACGTCTGCCTGGATCTGTCGCCAAAGCTCGCTCTTCGCTCCTCCGCCAGTGATTCGCACCTGCTGTGTCTGTATTCCTAACCCTTCTATGATTTCCAGGCAGTCCCGCAGTCCAAAGCAAACCCCCTCCATGATCGCTCTTATGAAGTGTCCTTTCTTGTGACTTCGGGAAATCCCAAAGAAGACACCTCGCGCTTTCGCATTCCTATGTGGTGTTCTTTCTCCGTTGAGGTAGGGCAAGAATACCAGGCCCTCGCTGCCAGCAGGTGCCAGCGAAGCTTCGCAGCTTAGTATGCCGTATGAATCAAGCCCAGATAGACTCTGCACGCTCCTCTCAAGCTCTCCAAAGGATTCTCTGAACCACGTGAGAGAGAGACCGGCAGAGAGCATAACCCCCATAACGTACCACTTGTTCGGGATGGAGTGGTTGAAGGCATGTACTCTCCCCGCCGTATCTTGCTTTACACTGTCAGTATGAGCAAATACCACGCCCGATGATCCTATGCTGAAGGAGACTAGGCCCTCTTCTGTGATACCATTGCCCACAGCACTACAAGTATTATCAGCACCACCCGCGACCACCTTGATGTTCTTGGGTAATCCTGTTGCCCTGGCAACTTCTTCATTTATCTCACTTACGACATCTGTGGATTCCAACACATTAGGCAGAACTTCGCCATCTATGTCCAAAACTTTCAACATCTCCTGCGACCATCTGCGATTCCTTACATCGAAGAGAAGAGTCCCAGCTGCATCGGAAACGTCTGTGGTTAGGACGCCTGTCATTCTGTAGACGATGTAATCCTTTGGTAGTAGCAATGTCCTGAGTCTCGCATAATTCCTCGATTCATTCTCCTTCAGCCATAGCACTTTTGGAGCTGTGAACCCTTCAAAAGAGAAGTTACTTACTAAGTCATATAGTCTCTTTTCTCCAACCCGTTTAGTTATCTCTCTACATTGTTTCTCCGTCCTTGTGTCACACCACAATATTGGCGGGCGGATTACCTGGTTATTCTTGTCCAGAAAGACAGAGCCATGCATCTGACCGCTTACCGCAAGTCCTTCTATGTCTTTGGGTAGTACTTTATCTGTATTTATGACCTGCCTGACCCCTTTTAGGACAGCATCCCACCATGCATTTGGATCCTGCTCTGCCCAGCCAGGTTTGGGACTGTACAACTGATACTCTTCTGAGGCCTTAGCTAGAAGCTTTCCTCTCTCATTGATGACCAGGCATTTCACGCCTGTAGTCCCTAGATCTATCCCAAGCAATAGGGACATTCGAACCTTCTCGATAAGCAGGATACCTTGAGAGAAAAGACCCCTGAGGCGTCGTTTTCAACATATTCCATGGCATTATTTAGTGACGATGCGAACGTTCTTCTAATACTTCCCATATTCCTGTAGCGCTTCCCACATCGCTATGAGGTTCTCAGGAGGAACGTCAGGTTGGATATTATGAATGGTGCTGAAGACAAAGCCTCCTCCTGGAGCCAATTCCTCTATTCGTTTTCTGACCTCTTGCTTCACTTCCTCCGGTTTCGCAAACGGCAATACCTGCTGTGTATCCACTCCTCCACCCCAAAAAGTTATCTCATTCCCGAATTCTTTCTTCAACTTGGCCGGATCCATCTTTGCAGCACTCACTTGAACTGGATTGAGAATGTCGATTCCCATCTCGATCAGATCGGGCAGCACATTGTACACCGAGCCATCCGTGTGAAAAAATATGTATGTCCATGGCGATTTTCTCTCCTTGAGCAAGTTAATCAACCTTCTATATCTTGGCTTGATCAACTTCCGGTACATCTTAGGGGATACTAACGTTCTATCCTGCTGGCCTAGATCGTCCTCTAGCACGATTACGTTAATGAGGTCACCTACTTTATCTAACGCCAGTCTCCAATACTCCATCTTCAACTCTGTAATCTTGTCCATCAGGCTACAAGCAAGAGACGGCTTTGCGGCCAAATCCATATAGAAGTTGGCATACCCTCTCATCCTGAAACCAGTTGCGAGTATCCCTCCGAATGGGTCTCCCAAAGTGATGGCGTAATCCTTGCTGTGCTTCTCTATGGATTCTCTGAGACCTGCTGCTGTCCGGGCTGGATCCCCAGCATCGGGCCAGGGGTATCGCTCAATGTCTTCTAGATCAACTAGCGCTGATAACGGGTGCCCCTCTGAAGTCTGATCAAAGTAGTGCTCGCCGTTCCGTTTTGTCCATTTCACCCCCAGCTCGTCGATGATGGCCTTGTTATGTCCGGCCTTTAGTACTGTTAGATCCCAACTGCTGGGATCGTTGGGCCTGAAGGCGCGGACATCGGTTCTCAAATATCGGGCTACCTCTTCGTCTATACTAACTATCCCCTGAATTGGATCCAATAACTTAGTTTCATCCTCTCCGAGATCCTTCAATAAGTGGCTCTTGTTCAGATGCAAGAGGAGGTTTCTATATGCTATATAGTGGATTCCTGTATCAACTGTCCCACCTAAATCGAAGGGGACACGGTCAGGCTCTCTATGGCTAAGAGCAACTAACGTACGTTCTCTAGAGTTACGATCATCTTCTTCAATCACTGTATCTCACTCCGTTGCGTACTTCCGCACCATTTCAAAATCTAGCTCATATCCCAAACCTGGTTTGTCTAGCAATCGGATGTAGCCGTCTTTATCCATAGCTATCCCGGGGCTGATGATATCCCCCGCGAAGTATGCTCCGCTGGGCATGATATCGTTTGGCAGATTGAAAGCTTCCAGAGAGGCCGCGGCAAGATTGAACACTCTTCCCAATCCTGTCTCAAGCATGCCACCACACCAAATGTCGATTCCATGATGAAGGCACAAGTCGTGTATCTTGACAGTGTGAAACAGGCCTCCTATTCGTGGGGGCTTGATGTTTATGATCCTGCAGCTATCCATCTTTATGGCCGCTTCTGCGGTTTCAGGGGAGTGAATGCTTTCGTCCAGACATATCGGTGTCTCCAGTTGTCTCTGGAGCTGGGAATGGAAGTAGAGGTCTTCATGCCCGAGCGGTTGTTCTATCATCATGAGGCCAAATTTATCCAATGCCTTAAACACCTCGATATCAGCCAGAGTGTAGGCTGAGTTTGCATCTACCATCAGGGGAATATTTTCATAACTACCTCTTACCTGTTCTACTACCTTTATGTCCCAACCCGGTTGTATCTTTAGCTTGACACGTTGATATCCGAGTTCAAGATTTTTTTTGATCTCCTCGAGTAATTCCTCTATACTATTCTGAACGCCAATGCTGATGCCGCAGGGTATCTTGCTCTTAACCCCACCCAGGAGCTTATGTAGTGCCAGTCCTGCCTTTTGGGCGAATACATCCCATAAGGCAAACTCTACTCCGCTTTTGGCCATGTTGTGTCCCCTAATGAATGAGACCTTGTCAATATAATCCTCTATTCCACTAATCTCCTGCTGGGTGACTGCGGGAGCGATGTAGTCATGTATTATGTGACGTGCTGTCTCAAGAGTCTCGTAGGAGTAAAAGGGCCCAAAGACTGGGCATTCTCCAATACCAGTTCCTTCGTTCGTAAATACCTTGACCAGCACTATCTCTCTCTCAAAGAAACGGCCAAAACTCGTCTCAAAGAAGCGCTTCAGTGGTAGAGAAAGTGCAATACATTCAATTCTATCAATCCTCATTGAGTTCCTTCCTTTCCAGCCGCCTGCGCTGAGACTCTAGGCTGTGCTGCGATCATCCCTGATGCAAGCCTCTCGCTGTGTTTGCATCCGCGTAAACGATAGTGTCTGGATGGTCCTGGATAAAGGTCACAGGGTAGTCCACAGATTTCTCCCCTAACACAGCGATCCTAAATACCGTTCTCTGCCAATCCCCGCCATCACAATAGAGCCTTATCGCCCGAGAATTCAAGATATCTTTCATACCCAAGGTTACTGCCATCGGAGGGACTTCCTGCGAGTTCCCCCCGGGCGAATACCCTCCGGCTCCAGCCATACTGTTGACCACGATAGTGTCGGGGGCTAGAGGAACGACCCGTGTCGCAGATCTCTTGAACTCCTCCTCTGAAATAGTATACCATCTTGTGTTCGGTGGCTCATTGAAGGCGATGTGCCCATGGTAGCCAATACCGCCATAACAGATGTCAACTCCCCCCACCTCTTCAATCTTCCCGGATATCTCGTCCACCCTGAACGGATGTGGAAACGAGATATGATCCTCTGGGATTCTGATGTTGGGGGCTAACCTATCGAACAAGTGTTCCCGCATGAATCCTTCGAAGCTCATCGGATGATCCAGCGGAACGGGTCTCCCTTGCCAATCAAGGTACTCATCCATATTGAACGTGTAAGTATTGTTCCAGCTAATTCTCTCTTTATTGCAGATTTCTGCTAGCAGCGGGTAGTGGGCCGTCGGGCCAACGGGTAGTATCAAGCAGGTTGGCTGGCCCAACTCATTATTCCTCTTAATCTCATCAGCAATGCTCCTAGCAAAGTGCTGGTGCAAAGCTCTCGTATCAGGAAGAATCTCCACTCCAACCTTGCTGGCTTGTGCTAATCTCTCAATGGGAATTGCTAGAATATCCTGTAATTTGTGAACCATCGCGCCACCACCTTATTGGTCCATTTTATGTAGAGCGGGGGTTTGGGTACGGCTTCAGATTTCATCAGGCATCTCCGCCTTGTACCTCACAAACCGATTCTTGCCCTTGATACAAAGAGGACTACCTGCGGGCAAACGCGCTTGCGGGAGCTCCCAACGCCAGTCTTGCGTGTTTTCAAATTGACCAAGCTCTCAAGTTGCTCAAAGATGTTTGTTTCACCTCGACGCTTTTAGTGAGTCCTCCACGTCCCCACTGTGGAGTTATGTCCATCATAGTCTTAGTCCTTTCGGCGCATCTCACTCACAACCAATGCTATCCACCTCCCTACGCATATTCTACCTGTCCTGTCTGGGGAATCCACGCCTCTGTCACCTGTGGATCGTGAGACGGGAGCACCTTGTCGCAAATGCGGACAAATCTGCGGGCTGAACGCCGCCAATCTTCGCAGTTAATGCAACTTGGAGGATGAAAACCAACGGTCACCGCTCCGCCCATATTTTCATAGAGCGGAAAGAGGTCAGCAGCTATTCCATACATGCCTGCTTCAGTTTGTGCTATCACAGATTGGTGGCCGGGAGTATGCCCAGGAGTCTTCACCACCAGCAAACCATCCAGAACCTCTTCGTCACCGTCAATGAACGAGAGATTCCTGTCTAACCAACAGGGCTTTCGCCCAATAGAAGGGGAATTATAGGCGATAGCGTCAATGCTCAGAGGAGAGATAGCATACTGGATCTCATCCCTTTGAACCACTATCCGAGTCGTTCCAAAGAAACCCAGATCTGAACAGTGATCCCAGTGAAGATGCGTAAGAATGACCATATCTATCCTACTGGGATCGAGATCCATATCGGCAAGGATCACTGAAAGGCTACTATTTGCCTTTGTCTTGAACTGGGGTTGCAGCTGCATGGCCCTTTGGGAATCACCAAACCCCGCATCTACTAATATGTTGTGCTCTCCGTCGGTCAAGTACCAAACTAGACAAGGGAACCACAACTTCGTTCCAATATCTCTGTGGGGCGTGAGAAGGGATTTGTCACAGTATATTTCCCCCACGATAATGGGCTTAATTCGCCAATTACCCATTGTACAGCCCTTCCCTACCTTGCATAGCAACTTTGTCACGGGTCATGATACACGAGCTCAATCCTTATGCAACGAATCATGTAGCCAACAGCAACTCAACCCCATTCCGCCGTACGTCACAATGGCACCGTAATCCCAAGCCAGTACCGTTTGTGTTTTCCAAGACCTCCTCTTGCTGCCTAAAAGGAAGTACTATCGACAACTTCCTTAAGCGCTTTTCCTATATTCTTGAGACCAACCTCCAGTTCACGAGGCATCCCACCGTAGCCAAGTCTGAAGTGCCTGTTATCCATCTCAAAACATCGGCCAGGAATAACAAAAGTCTTGTATTTCTCCACAAGCAATTGATAAAGATTCTCAGGATTAAGGAACACATCCAGCTTAATCCTAGGGAAGCAAATTACCCCCGCTTCGGGCCTTTTCCACTCTAGCTCCTTCTGGTTTTCCATCCAAGAGACCACCGTTTGGGAGTTCCGTTCTACATGCCGCCTTACATTCTCTAGGAACTCATCCTTTCTCTCTAGAACAGATAGAGCAATCACCTCGCTAATGGCTGAGTTGCAGATAGTAACCTGCTCTCTGATGGCAAGTACTGACTCTAGGATGAACTTATCCTTTGTCGCTATCCACCCGATTCTAATTCCGGGAAGACCATACGATTTCGACATGGTTGATATGCTTACTGCTTTTGAGCTTACCGAGGCTGCGGTTGGAAGCTTGTGGCCAAATGCTAGCTCTCTGTAAGTCTCGTCAAACACCATGAAACAACCACGTGATTCAATCAAGTCTACAATCTCTTCAAGGGTCTTTTCCGAAATCATTGATCCAGTTGGATTATTGGGATGCGTTAGGCATACTAGCTTTGTCTGAGGAGTCATCAAGGCTTTGAGTTCATTCAAGTCCAGCTGAAAGTCATTCTCGAATTCTAGGTGCAGTAGATCCACCTTGCATCCAAGAGACCTCAGCACTTCATAATTCGATGGGTAGTTGGGATGCTCAACTATCACATGGTCGCCAGGTTTCAGCAGACAGACTGCAACGCTAAAAAGGGCTTCAGAACCGCCATTAGTAACAACAACATGTTCAGAGGAGAGACCCTCGTACTGATCAGCTATCATTTCTCTGAGTTCTGGTTTTCCTGCGTGATAGCCATATCTGAGAGAGACGTGGCGTAGATCGATATCAATGTCAGCAAACGTAAGGCAGTGTACTGCACTCTCTCCCACATTATACCTAATTTCATATTGGTACTTGTCGAACCATTCCTCCAGCAGCATGCGTCGAAACCACATACCCGTCACCTCATCATATTTGAGTTGCCGCATGCGCAGCATCCCGAATAGCTTGATACAAACCTTCTCCCATTCTTGCGCATTCGCCTATAGCATGAATCTCTGCCGGTAGGGATGATCTTCTCAGAGCGTCTATTAAATCAGTCCTGGGCTTATAGCCCCTGGCAATAACTAGAGTATCAAAACCATGGGTTTCTTGGTGGCCGTCATTGCGCTCCAGTACTATCAGGTCACTCTTCACCTCTGTCAGCTCGCGGGCCACCAAGATCTCAGTTCCTGCCTTCTCCAGGCTCGTCATCAGGACATTCCTTGCTGATTCTTCCAGTTCCAAGGCAAGATCACTAGCGCTTCGGCGAGTGACAAGCTTGACTGCCTTGCCTCTTAAGGCCAGATACCAAGCAACCTCGCATCCGACCATCCCGCCTCCTAAAACGATCTGCCTCATTCCTAGTTCGATTAGCTCATCTTTTTCAAGAAGCTCAATTGCTGTGATTACATTCCCTTCCTCGATTCCAGGCACACGAGGAATCACTGGATCTGCCCCTACTGCCACAATCACTATCTGTGCTTTTTCCTGCTCTAGTAATTCTATCGATACTGTAGTCTTAACCTTCACCTTTATCTCATCGCTTAGGGCAATCTGTTCTCTATAATGATGAAGGAGACTCGCCATATCCTCCTTGAAACCCGGTACTGAGGCCGCAATCAACTTTCCCCCGAGTTCTTCTTTCCTTTCATACAGCGTGATTTGATGACCTCTTGCTGCCGCTCGCAATGCGGCTTCCATCCCTGCAGGGCCGCCGCCAACTACAACCACCTTCTTAGACTTTGCCCCATTATTTAGCTTGTATCTGCACTCTTGCCCAACCTCCGGGTTGATGCTACATCTAAGCTCCTTATACTCAAACAGTCTGGCATGACAGGTATTACATCGCACGCAGCGCCGAATCCTTTTTTCATAGCCGTTTTCTGCCTTTGTGGGCCAATCCGGATCGGCTATCAAAGCCCTTCCCAAAGCAATCAGGTCGCACTTTCTCTCCTCCAACATCTTGTTTGCCAATTCTGGCTCGTTTATTCCTCCCACACCAATTACGGGAATATTGGTTGCTTTCTTGATCTCATTAGCCAACATTATCAGGCGTCCCTTTCTCATGTAGATGGGTGGTGCTGGATAGAGGTCGCATTCTCCTGCTTCAGAGGGCCTGGCACTTGTTGAGGCCGAGATGTAGTCTACACCTGCTTCCTCCATGTGTTTAGCAATCCTCAGTGCCAGGTCCTCATCAACCCCGTTCTCGAGATGTTCATGTGCACTGAATCTAAAGCCAACGGGAAAATCATTGCCGCAAACACTCTTGATACCCCTAACGATTTCAGTGGGAAATCTCATTCTCCCTTCAAAATCATGGCCATATTCATCCTCTCTTCTATTCGTATGGGGAGATATGAACTGAGCAACTAGGTAGACATGTGCTCCGTGCAACTCCACTCCATCAAACCCGGCTTTTTTAGACCTGTTGGCTGCTTGAACGAACATCTCAGTCAAGTCTTCAATTTCCTCTTTGCTCAATTCCCTTGGTATCTCTCCATAATATGCGCAGGATATACTCGAAGGTGCTACCGGTTGCTTGCCAGTTATTCCCCTCTCGGCTCTTCCTCCTGGATGAGCTATTTGCACAAAAACTCGAGCTCCAAAGGCTTTCACAGTTTCTGCCAGACGACTAAAAGGAGGTATCATCCGATTTGAATGGAACCCCAGCGTAATAAAGGTCTGATCGGCACTTACAGCGGTGAATTCAGTTACAATTAGGCCAGCACCGCCTCTTGCTCGAGCCTCGTAATAGTCGATGAGATGTTCGGTGGGAGAACCATCCAGAGTCGCAAATCCTGTACCCATCGGAGCCATGACAATGCGATTCTTGACCTCAAGTCTGCATAGTCTTAGTGGAGCGAACAGGCACTCGAATCTTGTCTCCATCTTCCCTTTCTATCGCTCCCTCAGTCTCGGATCCAGCATATCCCTAAGGCCATCCCCAAGCAAGTTGAAGCCTAGAACCACGATCATTATTGCCACTCCTGCAGAGGTGGTGATCCAGGGTGCAACGCGCAGGTATTGCCTGCCCCCACTTATTATTGAGCCCCAGCTTGGCGCAGGTGGCTGAGCACCTATTCCTAAGAAGCTCATAGCTCCTTCGACCAGAATGGCCTGGCCAAAAGTAAGCGAGACCACTACCAAGATTGGAGCTAGACAATTCGGCAGAATGTGTCGGGAGATTATTGCAAAATTGGTGACTCCTATAGCTCGGGCTGCTTCGACGAATTCCTTTTCACGTAAGCTTAATACCTGTCCCCGTGTTACTCTTGCGTATAGGGACCAGAGTATCATGCCCAGCGAGATAGTTACACTCTTCAGTCCTGGGCCGAGGATCGCAATCAGCATAAGGGCCAACAGTATTAGCGGAAATCCCCAAGTTGCATCAATCAAGGCCGACAGAAGCATATCCGTTCTACCCCCATAGTACCCTGCTATGGCTCCAATCGGAACTCCAATCAACAATGATATCCCTGACGCAACGACGCCCACTTGTATAGAGATCCTAGCGCCAAATAGAATCCTGCTAAGAATGCAGCGACCAAACTCATCTGTACCGAGTGGGAAACCTGGAGATCCCGGAGGGATTAGGATGTGATCGTAGGACTGCTCTGCGTAGTCATGAGGCGCCACCAACGCAGCCACTAGAGCCATTATGAAGAGACTCGAAATGACTCCGCCGCCTAACAGAATGAGCATCCTTTTTCTAACAAACTTCATCTTTCTGCTCAGCCTCTAAGTTCACCCTTGAGCTCACTCGTACTTTATCCGCGGATCTACCAAGACATACAATAGATCGGCAGCCAGGTTTCCCAGGACGACACAAGAGATAAGAAGTATCATTACCGCTTGAGCGACAGGATAGTCTCGGTCAAGAATAGAATTAACCAGCAACCGCCCTATCCCAGGCCACGCAAAAACCATCTCAACAATTATTGCTCCTCCGATCAACCATCCAATCCGCAGGCCCAGCAAGGTAATAATGGGCGCCATAGCGTTCCTAAACGCGTGTTTCAGAATTACTGCCCACTCTGAGATTCCTTTTGAGCGGGCTGTGGCTATGTAGTCTTGCCTTAACACCTCCAACATCGAGCTTCTTATCATTCTCAGATTCAGCGCAGTTCCTTCTGCTGCGAGGGTAATCGATGGCAGCACCAAATGGCTTATCGATCTATATCCCGTAACTGGAAACCACTTTAAGGCCACTGAGAACGCTAGAATAAGCAACAAACCAAGCCAGAAAGCCGGAACTGATATACCTATCACCCCAACCATCATCGCCCCTATGCCCACAAAGCTTTCTGGCTTCATTGCACTTATGATGCCCAAAGGGAGTGCTATAACGTAGGAGATAATAAGGGCAGTAAGCCCCAATTGCAGGGTGGCAGGAGCTCTCTTCCCAATCTCCTGCAATACTGAATCTCCGGTTCTTATGGATCTCCCAAGATCTCCCTGGAAGGCGTTCCTCAGGAAGATCAAGTACTGGACGTAGACAGGCTTATCCAGCCCAAGCTTCTCTCTCATTTGGTCTCTTAACTCTTTGGGCGCGAATGGGCTTACCACAAGATGCACGGGATCCCCCGGTACTAAGCGCAGGCTGAAAAATACAATAAAGGACAGACAGCATATGCTAACTAATAAGAGAAATAGACGTCGCATAAAGTAAACACCCAGCACGTAAGTATCCTTATATTGCCTTCTAGTAGTCGGGTTTGCTGTTTGTGTTCAGAAGTTCATTTGTTGAGCTCATGTTTTGCAGGGTCGTCTGCACAACGATCAAGTGGACCTCTCTCGATTGAGAGGATCGCTTGCACGAGCCTTGTACAAGTCCTAAAGCTTCCTCTAGCTGAATGCAATCGCTCCCCGCTAACACATTGCTCAGTACGTTCATTATTCTCTCTTTCCTCTGCCCAAGTAATCTTTGCACAGAAGCCACAAGACGCACTCTACAAGCCTTGATTAAGACAAGGCGAGAGGGGAGAGAGCTCTTCTACTCGGCCTCTCGCCTGATGGTTCTGGCTGCTGAGGATGATACGATATAGTCCTCTCTACTCCTCGAGCCAGACAATATTCATATACGGATACTGTGAACCCGAATGCCAGACGTTTAGTTCAAGGTCACGAACTTCCGAACGGACTGCCCAGATATCGAGAGGAACTGCAACTGGTACCCAAACTGCCAGGCCCGCAAGGTAACGTATCACGGCTTGGTAGGTCTGTATTCGTTCATCATTTGTCGTGGGGACCGTTCGAGCTTCTTCAAGCAAACCATCCACATATGGGTCATCTATTCTGCTTTGGTTCGGGAAAGGCATGTTCTTGGAGTGGAAGAAGAACTCCACGATCTCAATGTCGTTCCAGACATAGTAGTCAACCATGATGGACGCCTTGTTTTGCCTAACCCAGGTATCGCGAGTCGGTTTGTCTAGAATGGTTATGGATGCTTTTATCCCAAGTTTTCCCAGCTGCGCTTGTGCCATCACGGCTATCTGCCCGAACTCCGTCTCGGTAGTAGCTAGGATATCTGTAATGAATGGCACACCGTCCTTGTCAATAATCCCATCTCCATCCGTATCTTCCCAACCGGCATCTGCAAGCATGCTCTTTGCAAGCGCCAGGTCGTACTTCGCCGACTCTTCCATTACGGGTTTGTAGCCTTGCATATCTACCGGGACGAAGTCGTAAGTAGCGACAGCTTCCCCCAAGTAAGCGACGCGTCTCATCGCCTCTGTGTTGAATGCATGACTCAAAGCCCTTCTCACCTGTAGGTCATCAAAAGGCCATTGCTCTGTGTTGAAGGAGAGATGGAGCACCATCCAGCGTGGGATCTTCATCTGAGTGATGTAAGGATCCCCGACCAGCCTATTCGCTTCCGCAACAGGCATTACGCTTACAACATGTGCTGTGCCAGCTTCCAACTCTAGTGCTCTCGTCGCTGCTTCCGGTAGAAACCTGTAAATGATCCCATCCAGATACGGCGGGCCACTATTCGGCAGCCATGACGGACCCCAACTATATTCATCATTTCTCTCCAGAACAAGCTCGCCGGGAGTCCAAGAAACAAACTTGAAGGGCCCGGTGCCGACAACAGCCTTCACTCCATAATCCTCTCCAAATGCCTCGTATGCTGTAGGACTTGGTATTCCCGCATACATTGTGCTTAAAGCAAATAAGATTAGTGGAGAGGGGTGTTTCAGTTTGAAGACCACTGTATACTCATCAGGTGTTTCACAGCTCTCTATTCCAGCATAATGCCACGCCCAGATGAAACCAGGGGCCTTCGTCTTCTCATAGAACCAGCGGACGGACTCGGAGTTAAAAGGCGTTCCGTCATGGAATTTCACACCCTTCTTGAGGTTGAACGTAAGAGTCATTCCATCCTCGGAGAATGCCCAGGATTCTGCCAGCCCATCTCTGTAGTTGCCGTCATAGTCTATGCTGACCAAACGGTCATACAGCATCATGCCGCCATCAGTCATCCAGGCGGTTGTGAGAGGGTCTATCCTTTGAATATCTTTCTCTATGATATATACTAAGGTGCCCCCTCTAGTCGCTTGTTCAGCGGCAGTCACCAACAGCGATCCAAAGACCAGAGTCAGCCCTACCAACACTAAGCTCAGAAGTTTTAAGTTCTTTTTCAACATTAGCGCCCCTCCTTTAGAGGTCTTCCCAAAAGCACTTAGCCCACTACCTCTCAAAAACCCAAACACCGCTTGATCTTTTGTCCCATGTATCACCTCCCTATGGTAGAAGTCTTTCAGCTGCAAGCCTTGGCCATGCTCGGAAAGGTCGAAACCCTTCAGCATATTGGACAGAGCACTGGAGACCTCGGAATCTAGCCATTATTTCAATGAGGGTGATTTGATCCAATTCATGATGTCCTTTGATGAACTCACGCTGACTCTTGTGCTGAAGGAGCATCTTCTTCTTGCGATCAAACGCTTCAGTTATGTCAACGAAGTCTGTGGGGAAGAAATCAATTCCACCAATTGTATCGGCGAAAAGAATTGGAGGTACCGTAGAAAAAGATGTATGTTGACTCTTCACGAGAGAAAGGCTAGCCGCGTAGCTCGCATCTACTGTTAGCGTAGCCACAGCCTTGTGATCAGGATGGTAGTCTTCTGGTGAATGGCATAAGATGACATCGGGTCTTACAGATCTTATTAGATCTATGAAGGTTAATCTCGTGTCCTTATCGCTAAACAGAAATTCGTCCTCCAGTCCTAGCCAAACCATCTCTGCCCCAATGACATCCGCGGCCTTCTGTGCTTCCGCTCTCCTGATCTCCGCAACCTCCTTTGGTGACAACTCGGAGTGCCCCTTATCTCCGTTGGTGGCATGAGCTATAACCACCTTCCAGCCTTTGTCCTTGTACTTCGCCAGAGTGCCACCACATAACCCCTCGGCATCATCGGGATGTGCTCCTATCGCTAGAACAACTCTATTAGCCTCATCTACCACCTTGAGCTTCCTCCTTCAGCGTGTGAATTCCTCTTTCCAGGCAATCGTTGGAAAGTCTACTAGAAATACTTCACCCGCCACTTGTACTTCTTGAATCCCTCAGCATTCATCTTGTCCTGATCCCCTCCGGCAATATTCGCACTTACCCAAACTGGTGGAGTCACTCCTCTGTCTAATAGTTCAGCAACTACCGCTTCTTCTAGCCAGTGGATGATGAAAACATCAGTGATAGTCGAGGGTGCAGCCACCTTTCTAGGAAATCCTGGAAACTCAACGATTACATCTCCCAAAGGCACATAATCATCGATATAGACATCTACAACTTCAAAGAGATTCTTCTTGCTGGAGTGCCGTAGATAATGATCCTCCGTTATCGCCTTAGCGGCCTCCACAGAGACTATCCCTATCGTTGATGCTCCCTGCTCCTTGGACTCCAGAGCTGCGTCTAGGGTGCAAGCATTTACTCCGTATGTATTTACTATGATCACCACATCGCCTTCTTCGACTTCAAAGTATTTGACTACCTCGCGACAATAGCCCTCTATCCTCTCCAGCTTGATCGATCTTGACGCGAAGTTGAATAAGGAGATGCCTAGATCCATCATCGGGTTAACTGGCATCAGGCCGCCGGCGCGGCCGTACATTTCCTCCATAGGGAAGAAAGTATGGCCACCGGTACCGAAGACGTGAATCATCTTGTCAGCGACGATCGCATCGCTCATTAGGTGCGCCGCTTCCTTGATTCTTTCCTTCTCGTTCCGGTATATTTTGTCAAGCAATTCCGTTATACACTGATGATAAGACTTCTTAGGGTCCATCTTTCTTCTCTCCTTTATTGCAGATTATTCGTCCTCGTAAGATCTATAGAGAATCTGGTTCCTAACCACCCCCCCCGTTGCTACACGCGGTCTGTCTTCCCATTTCTGCTGCGTGAAGAGTCCCCAAATAGTTGTCTAGACAGAGCCTGAGCATGCCACATAGTGAAGCATTCTTAGCCCGTCCGATGTGTAATTCAGGAGGATTCTGAGTGCCCCAATTTACTATCTCCCGCAGTTCATTTAGGAAGAAATCGCCCGAATGAGTTAACCCTCCTCCCAGAATGACCGCTTCCGGGTCAAGCAAAGAGCAGATATTGCTGATAGCAATACCTAAGTTGCTCAGCCATTCTTTGACAACATGATTTGCCAGGTCGCTTGTACCTGCCTTGTAGTATCTAAAGATGTTCTTGGGGCTAAGATCGCTTGACTCAGCCAACGCATCACCTGCGAAGTTGCCTTGCGCAATCAAGCTTTCCACCTTTCTTGTCATAGCAGGTCCTGAGATCAGGCTTTCAAGGGAACCGTATTTGTCTAAGCTTCTAAAGAGGTAATCTTTTCCGGGGATAAGCCAACCTATCTCTCCAGCGTAATAGTGTGCACCCCGAAAGAGCTGACCGTTGAGTATCAACCCGCCTCCAACTACTGTACCAAGGGAAATGTGAACCATGTTTGAATACCGTGCTCCCCCTTTCCAGTGCTCACCAAGTGCTTCTGCGTTCACATCATTCTCAATTAGAACAGGACACGAGAAGCAAGACCTCAATGCTCTGCCGAGGGGGTATCCGTCAGGGTCGCCGATATTCGGGGCGGAAGATACGGTGAAACCACCAAGGTCTACCACGCCTTGAACTGCAACACCGATGCCCTTCAGCCTCTCTATTGGAAAACCAGCCGAGCTAAGTAGCTGCTTGACCCCAGCATGGATGGTTTCCACTATTCCTTCCCAATGGTGGTTGTTTTTCAGAGATTCTGTGTTTCCCACAAACTCTCCCGAGAGGTTGCCTATTGTGATGGTTAGGTCGGATCCTCCGATGTCAACGCATGCAAACAGGCAAGCCTGATGATTAATGCTCAGCAACTCTGGTCTTCTTCCAACTCTGCTATGATCCCTTGACGGTACCTTGCGGAGCAGGTTCTCTTGAAGAAGGATTCCGACAGATCGAGAAACACTGGGTTTGCTGAGCCCTGTATTACGGGAGATGTCAGCTCTGGAAAGCGGCCCATTGTGCAGAATCTCAGCCAAGATTAGAGACTGGTTAATTCTGCCCATATACTCTGGCCTACCAAGATTCTGGGATATAGGAAAGGCTTCCTTCCCTTTTGTTAGTAACATATCCTAATTATAGTGTCTCCGGGCGCTTTGTCAAGCGCCCACATTGCCTTACCTAACAAATGTACTCGAAACAGGAGATGAGGCTAGATGCTCGGGTCTACCATTGTTTTTTTACAGGTGACGGGCCCTGTAGAAGTACAACTACCAAACTCACTTCACAGGGCAGGCCCTGCAGAAGCATAACTACTAAACTTACTTCACCCCGTGAAATACAAAACAGAACAAGATTTCACAGGGCAAGCGGGGCAGGTATGCCGTTGTCAAGTAGAATGTCTACTTGACGGAGGTGTGGCTCACGGCGTCTGCAGGCCTGTAAAGGGTACTGCTCGGCTGCGCGAATTGGGAGAGGAGGATTCGAACCCCCACTAACAGGGCCAGGGCCTGTCGTCCTACCATTAGACGATCTCCCAGGAAACAGAACAATGTTAAGTAACGGAGAGATTCTTGTCAAGATTGTTGCCACCAGCTTATCCTTAGCGCTACAATACCAGCACCATGAATCATGTTCGCGAGCCGCTTGCTGCCGGCGCTTACTACCCAGGAAATCGTACATCTCTCTCTAATGAGATCTCTGACCTCTTTGGCGAATCAACGATCATTGCCAAAGCTACCCTAACCTATCCTTGTGGGTTGATTGCTCCACATGCAGGGTATCCTTTCTCCGGCCCAGTAGCAGCGATCGGATATTCTGCTCTTGCCTCCCTCGGTAAACCACGGTGGACAATTATCCTTGGGGCAAATCACACCGGACTAGGAGCACCTATCTCCATTATGACCAGTGGTGTGTGGCGTACTCCACTGGGGGATGCACCCATTGCTAGTGACCTTGCTCACCAACTTATCTGTGGAGAGATCGAAGCGTCACCTGGGGCTTTTTCTCGAGAACATTCGATTGAGGTACAACTCCCTTTCCTGCAGTTCTTGTTTGGATCAGCAATCCCGTTTGTCCCAATCTGTGTTATGTTACCTCCTTTTTCCGAGCTAGTGCAGGCAGGCGAGAAGATCGCAGAAGCAATTCAAGGCAAAGGAGTAGTAGTAATAGCAAGTAGTGACTTCACTCACTACCAGCCACACAAGATCGCCTCACAATTGGATCAGGAAGCGATCGATCGGATCCTTGCTCTGGATAGCGAAGGGTTCTATCACCTGCTTGCGGAAAGGCATCTTTCCATCTGTGGAGGAGGAGCAATTGTCATCCTGATGACGGTCGCACAAATACTCAACGTAAACACTGCCCGCCTCCTAAGTTATAGTACCTCTGGTGATGTAACCGGAGATCGAAGCTCTGTGGTCGGCTACGCATCAATCTGCTTTTCCGGGAGTATACATGATTAAGAGTATGACAGGATTTGGTACCAGCGAGACAATAGAGCGCAAATGGCGCACTACGGTGAGAATCCGCACAGTTAACAACCGCTACCTAGCCGTGAAACTCCATTCGTTACACGGGCGCCCACAGCTAGAGGTATACATAGAGAAGACATTAAAAGATGCTTTCCATCGTGGAAAGCTGGATATCTGGGTAGACATTGAACAGCAGGGTGATTCACGTAACAAGAGATTCTTCGATGTCGAAGTACTGCGCGATTACCTTGCTGAGCTAGAAGAGATTTGCAGGGCGCTTTCCTTGGCCTCTCCACCTGCTATCAGTGATCTAATTCAACTTGGCGCATTCCAACCCTTACAAGAAGCGGATGAAGAACTGTGGCCAATCATCAAACCAGCGATAATGCACGCAATTGGCGCCACAACGGACGCGCGTGAAAAAGAGGGAAGCTATATTGGCGCCGAGCTTAAGCAACTTATGGATGAGCTATCTCTGTTATTGACCCGAATTAAAGAGCGCCTGCCTATGGTAACAGAGGAGCTGCGATCGCGGTTACAGCAGCGTGTGGATGAACTCGCTATCGAGATTGATTCTGACCGCCTGGAAGCGGAAATCGCTCTGCTAGCAGAGCGTAGCGAGGTACGCGAAGAGGTAGTCAGACTAGAAACACACATCAAACGAGTCAATGCGCTTATCGACAAAACCGAGCCAGTTGGCCAAGAGCTTGATTTTCTCGCCCAAGAACTCTTAAGAGAGACAAATACCCTTGGCTCGAAGTCCAAGGATTTGCAGATCAATTCTTTGATTATTGACATGAAGGTACAGATCGAGCGGTTCAGGGAACAGGTGAGAAATGTTGAGTAAATCAATCGCCATACAACGAAGGGGAATCGGCAGTAGGATTGCATTTGTCGTATGCGGGCCTTCAGGAGCAGGGAAGAATTCCGTCATAGAGCGAGTGATGCAAATCCTGCCTGGCTTAGCTTTCTCGGTCTCCTACACTACACGGGCACGCCGCGTCAGCGAGATAGCAGGCAAGGATTACCACTACATCTCGCGCCTGGAATTTGACCAGCTAACAGCACGCAAAGAGTTAATTGAGCATGTAACCTACCTTGGCGACCAATATGGGACTTCTCTCCCTCAAGTCATGGAGGTCTTCAGGCAAGGCAAAGATGTTATCTTGAATATCGATGTAAACGGAGCAAAACTGCTAAGAAACCGCGAATCGACCGACTTCTCCGCGGTGTACGTCTTCCTCACCACCTCTTCTCTCGACATCTTGAAAGAGCGCGTACAGGAAAGGGGGACAGAGAATGAAACACAGATTAGTGCCCGGCTAGAATTATCGGCACAGGAAATGAAGGCACTTCCTTTGTTTGATTATCTAGTACTAAACGACACATTCAGCGCTGCTGTTGACGAACTACAATCGATCATTATTGCGGAGCGAGCCCGCATCAGGATTGCATGACCGGGATAGGAATTGACATTGTAGAGGTACAGCGAATAAAGGATATGGTGCAGCATTATGGTCAACGCTTTCTCAACCGTCTATTCACGCAAGGGGAGATTAACTACGCCTTGTCGGCGTCCAGCGATTTACGTTTTGAGCGCCTAGCCGCTCGCTTTGCTGCCAAGGAAGCACTAATCAAAGCCGTTGGTCACTCCCTACCTTTTCACTCCATCGAAGTAGATCACACTGCCTCAGGTCGTCCCATAGTAACTTGTCCGATCATCTCCGGGAAAATTGAGGCCAGCCTCTCTCATACAAGGAAACTGGCCATTGCTTGTGTTCTATTTGAGAAATCGCCTGCTACTTCCTAGCTACGCCGCCTGTTGGTCCTACTTTCAGGCTTTTCGCTATTCCTCGGCACAGCCCCTTGCCTGGCTTGAACAATGGAACAACTTTGGCAGGAACGTGAATCGACATCTTTGTTTGTGGATTAATGCGACTACTTGCCTTACGCGCCCGTACCGCAAACTTGCCAAATCCAACAAATTTTACTTCTTCGGCTTGAAGTAGAGTATCCTGGACAAGATTAAGAACCGAGTCAAGAAACTTGCGCGTCTCCTTCTTGGTCAAACCTGTTGAATCAGCTAGTTGGCCAACAAATTCGCCTTTATTCATACTGTCTTTCCTCCTTGCTTTCCGGTATCTCTATTCTTCATTCTCAAGGTCAAGCGGTTTATCCTCCAGCAAATCACGCATGCTCAAGGTCTCATGTCCAGTGGTTTCTACAATAGCCAAATCGCTCTTCTCTTTCTTCTTTGACCGCTTGCGAGGACCAGATGGAGCACGTTCAAAGAGATGGCGCATGCTGAGACGTACTTGTTTCTTCTCCTCATTGATTCCGATTATTTTAGCTTGCGTCTTGTCTCCGATAGAGAGAATCTCGTCCGGGGTGGCTATCCGCTGGTCAGTAATTTCCGAAACATGGATGAGTCCCTCAACATCCTCAGTGATTCGCATGAAAGCGCCAAAGTCCTTTATTTCTGTAATCTCTCCTTCGACGATTTCATCTATCGAAAACTTTTGTAGGAACTCCCGCCATGGATCCACCTTTAGCTCTCTAATGCTGAGGCTAATGCGTCGTTCTTTCTTATCCACATGCAAGACCTTAACCTCAATCTCTTCTCCTTCTTTGAGTACATCGCGTGGATGGCTAATGTGACCCCAATCCAGCTCAGACACATGGACAAGACCTTCTATGCCTTCCTCCAGCCTTACAAAGGCGCCAAAGTCCGTGATCTTAGTAACTGCGCCAACCATTCGTTGATCCTGTGGGTACTTCGCTTCTACGTCCTCCCATGGATCGCGTTGAGTACGTCGCAGAGAAAGACTGACTCTGTGTGCTGCTTCATCGCAGCTCAAGACTACTACCTCCAGCTCGTCTCCCTCAGTCACTACCTCGGCTGGCTTTTCTGGGTAACCCCACGAAAGCTCAGAGACGTGAATCAAGCCTTCGATGTCTTGCTCCAATTGCACAAAGGCACCGAAATCAGTCACACTTACAATCTCTCCCTTAACTCGAGCGCCTACTGGATAACGCTCGGAGATCCCCTTCCATGGATCGGGACGGAGGCGTTTGATGGATAGGGAGATTTTTCCTTTCTCTTTGTCAAAACCTATAATCTTGGTCTTGACCTTATCTCCCACTTTGTATTCCGGCGGCGGAACAGGAAGGTTCTTCCACGCTATCTCAGAGCGGTGGCACAACCCCTCAAAGCCGCCAATGTCAATAAACAGGCCAAAGTCAACAATGCTACGAATTACACCCTCAATTTCTTGCTCTTCTTCCAAGGAATTGAACAAGGCTATTTGCTGTTTCTTCGCTTCGCCCTCGAGCCAAGCGCGGTGCGATACGACAAGGTTTTTGTCACGACGAGAGAGTTCAAGTATCTTGAACGACAGTCGTTTGTCCTTCAATTCTTCTATGGCACTCGGGAGATCTTTCCCTAGATGAGAACCTGGAAGGAAGGCCCGAATTCCATCGAGATTCACATGATAACCCGCATTCCTCACTTCATTTGTTATTTCTCCCTCGACCGCACTACCATCCTTATGCGCCTCCTCTAGGAGGTCAATTCTCTTCTCGTATTCGGCCTGCTTCTCTGAAGCGTAAACCGTCCCTTTTTCCTCGTCAATATAGGTAACAAGTACTTCAATCTTCTCCCCTTCCTCGACCTTCTTCTCCTCTCGGAAAGGAGAGAGTTCTTTCACAGGGAGAATCCCCTCCGATTTGTACCCTATATCGACTAGAACCTCATTTTCGTTTACCTGGACAACGGTTCCAGTTATCGTGTCCCCTCGACTGTACAGCTTGACATCGCTTTCTGAGAAAGCATCTTCCATCTTGATCTTTTCATCCATGTTTAGAACCACCTACTCGATTTTTTTGTGGGCCGACCTGCATTAGGAAAAACTCCTCTTTAACTCCTTCCTTTCTTGGCTCCCCTTATGCCGCATCTACCTGCTTCATAAGTTGCTCGCTCAATTCTCGGTACTGTTCCGGCTGTTTCCTACCCTCATTTTGTTCGACTTCCAATTCCGAGACGTGAAAAGGCCTACCAACTGAAACTGTAATCTGAGGAAAGTGAAACGGGTAATGCGGCGGATAAGGGCCACTTGCTCGGATATTTACCGGAAGCAAAGCTTTCTTTGCGCGTTTGGCGAAGTGAATCACCCCCGACTTAGATTGTACCCTCTTTCTTGTTGTACCCTCTGGGAAAATCCCTATGATTCTCTCACGTCTCATTGCCGCAAGCACACGACGTAAATCTGTCTTGCTGAAATGTTCTCGGTCAATGGCTGTAGTAAAAATCCTAATCAGTGGATTTAGGAATAGGTTACGTAAGAGGCCTTTTCGAGAGATGAAATGAACGCGGTTGCGCCAACCAAGAGCAACAACAAGGATTGGAATATCCCAATAACTGCGGTGTCGTGCAACAGCTATATAGCCACTTTCCGCCTCGACCATCTCCCTCCCTTTAACCCTCATGCGAAATAGAGCCTTTATCGGCAGAAAAACGATAAAGTATATGATGACGTACAGCACATTCTTAATGGATCTTTCTACTGAACGCAGCAATGTCCTTCCAGGTACTCCTTTACCAAGTCTGTTGCCTCGCAAATAACTTCCTCAAGGCTCTTTTGATCGGTGTTCATTATAATTGCATCCCTTGCAGGGTTCAAGGGAGCAATATCACGTGTGGAATCCCGCTCATCACGAGCGATAATCTCTCTTAGAGTAGTTCTGAAATCAAGCTCTTTCCGCTGTTTCATCCTTCTCCTGGCTCGGCTAGATGTACGCGCTTCCAGAAAGATCTTTATCTCTGCTTGTGGAAGAACAACTGTCCCAATATCTCTTCCTTCCATCACTACATCACGACCTCTCGCAATCTGTTGCTGTAAAGACACAAGCTTCCTGCGAACCTCCGGCCGGATTGCTGCCCTGGATGCAGCCTGATCAAGTCTTGGGCTGTGAAGGAGATCCGTAACATCTTCGCCGTTCAGCAAGAAGTGGTTGTTCCCATCCACCGAAATATCAATCTCGTCAAGTTTGAGTCCCCGCTCAAGTCCAAGGGCAGCGGCACGATACATCTTACCTGTCTCAACAAACAGATATCCGAATTGCTGAGCAAGCGCAGCACCAAGACTAGTCTTTCCCGAAGCGGCTGGTCCATCAATAGCGATCTGCATCAGCATCCTTCCTCTAAGTGATAACCGCTCTCTGTTGCAGAACATAAATGCACGCTTGCCCCTGAACAGGAACGCGTCAGTTCTTCGTACGCTACCTTTGCAGCCGCAGGATTCTTGAATGCACCAAAATAACTCGCCCCACTCCCGCTTAGACCAGAGAAATCAGCTTCCACGGAAGTAATCGCTTCCCGATATAGATTAAGCTCGGGATAGATCTCAAGTGCTGCTTGCTCAAGCTCGTTCTGTCCCAGGATAGCTGGTGTTGAGCGTTTTCGCCTTCCTCGAACAGATTGATCGAATTGTGCGTAGACCGCAGAAGTTACGCAATGAATCGGTGGAACAAGAAGGATGAACAGCTCGGGGCGCTTTTCAGAAAAAGCGCTTACTTTTTCTCCTCTCCCAGAGATAGTCATTAACCCCCCGGTAAGAAATAGTGGGACATCCGAGCCAAGTTCCCGAGCAAGTTCAACTAAATGCTGTTTGGGCATAGAAGGTGTAATAAACCGGTCAAGCGCCCACAAGACCGCGGCAGCGTCGCTCGATCCTCCGCCAAGTCCTGCTCCCGCGGGAATGTTCTTCTCAACTACGATTCTTACCCTTTTCGTCTTTTTATCCGCAAGCACAAGGTTTGCCGCCTGCCAGACCAGATCGTCATCTCGGGGGATAGCAAGATTGTTCTCCACAACAAGGGTTCGCCCAATAAACTCAATCGTGATTGTATCAGCTAGATCAATTGTTTGAACGATCGACTCAAGTTCATGAAACCCGTCTTGACGTAAGCCAAAAATAGAGAGCGATAGGTTCAGTTTGGCGTAGGCAGCAAGCTTTATCATGATGACTTGTAGACGATCCTTCCTTTCTTGATCACTGCAGTAACTGGGTTGTGCCCAAAGAAATACGGAATCTGACGATACGAATCAAGCCGCAAGAACATCAAATCGGCCGATTTCCCCTCCTCCAGCGATCCGATCTCTTCGGCCAGCCCCAGAGCACAACCAGCGTTTAGCGTAGCAGCAGTGATAGCCTCTTCCACCGATAACCCCATCTTGATCACAGCAAGACCGATGATGGTAAGCATTGAGTAGATAAGACAAGTTCCTGGATTGAAATCACTTGCCAGAGCTATGGGAAGGCCGATATCGATCATGTCTCGTGCCGGCGCGTAATCTTGATTGAGCGCAAACGCTGTCCCTGGAAGAAGCACTGGGATTACTCCTGACTCCTTTAGTTTGTGCATTCCTTGGTGGCTCACCCGCGAGAGGTGATCGGCTGACGTCGCCTCAAGGTCGGCAGCTAGTTCCGCGCCACCAACAGATTTCAGTCCATCTGCGTGTAACTTCAGTCGCAGACCAGCACCACGAGCGGCCCGCAGAATAGAGCGAGCTTCAGGAATCCCGTAAGACCGCTCATCGCAGTAGACGTCACAGAACTCCGCCAGCCGACGCTGGCGCACCGCAGGGATCATCTCAGTTATGATTGAGGAGATGTAGTCATCGCGCTGCACCCCTTCGGGGAAGCCATATCCTCCTAAGAAGGTAGGAACAACCGTAATAGGTAAGGTTTTCTTCATTCGCCGGATAGCTAGGAGAAGCTTCACTTCTCCTGCCAGGCTCAAGCCATAACCGCTCTTTATCTCCACTGTGGTCGTACCGCAGGAGAGCATCTGTCTTAGGTATGGCAGACAATCTCTCGCCAAATCTTCTTCTGTTGCTGTTGCCACTGCCCGTGCGCCTGCCTGAATTCCTCGATCCGTATGGGGATCCCCCTGGATACGAGCAAAGAACTCCTCTTCCTGTTTCCTGGCAAAAACAGCGTGTGTATGTGCGTCAACAAACCCTGGCAAAACAACACTGCCAGCAGCATCGATCACGTGATCTACTTTTTGTCTGCTAATTCGCGGGGCAACTTCTGATACTTTACCGTCCCTAGCTAGCAGCTCAACATCCTCATAAATTGCAAGGCCAGCGAGTTGCTTTCCCCCAAGGGGGGCCGTACCATGAGGAGTAGCAAGCTGTCGAATATTGGTAATAAGCGTATTCATACCAGTTTGAGAGTATAGTAGATAGTGCAAAGGCTTTGCAATGCGTGTTGTAAGCGATACACTCCTGACTGCAATGCCTCGATGCCGCAAGTAAATATGGCTAAACTTGCTTTGGACGCTAACTGAATACATGCGTCTTCATTGACACTAAACGAAAAACGCATTGATATCATGACTACTCATAGACAAGAAACTGGCCACCTTTCATGACATCATTGTTGGAGGCCAAGAATGGCTGATTTTAGGACTGGCTCTGTAGGTATCTTAGGGCGCACAAACGTTGGAAAGTCGACGTTTCTAAACACAGTTATGGGGGAGAAATTACTTATTACATCCACTAAACCTCAGACAACAAGAAATCGAATCCGGTGCGTATATACCACGGATACAGCACAGATTGTGTTTGTTGATACTCCGGGGCTTCACCAACCACGTACCCAACTTGGGCGTTACATCCTACGAGCCTCGTTCCGCGCTCTTCGAGAGATCGACCTACTCCTGTACATGGTCGAAGCGCGAGGCGAAGTGAACCGCTATGACCGCTTGATCTTCAATCGCTTGATGGATCACGGTTATCCAATCTTCCTCCTGGTGAACAAGATTGATCGTGCTTCTGATGACAAAATCAAGGAAACTCTTCTTGCTTACAGCACAATTGGCAGATTTGCGGAGCTGATCCCTGTTTGTGCCCTACGTGGCGATAATGTTGATGAAGTAATAAGAACTGTTGTCTCCTATCTTCCTCAAGGCAAGCCGCTGTTTGATCCTGCTGTGAGAACAGACTGCTCAGAAGAATTCTTGGTAGGCGAGCTGATCCGAGAGAAGATCTTTCAATCCACTTTTCACGAACTCCCTTATTCCACTGCCGTACAAGTAACGCAAATGAGTGAGTGCAAAGACGGCCTCATCAAGATTCACGCCAACATCATAGTCGATCGAAATTCACAGAAGGGTATAATTGTCGGAAAAGGAGGGAAGATGATCAAGAAGATCGGGACACAAGCAAGGCGCGACATAGAATCTCTCCTTGGAACACACGTTTTCATAGACTTAAGAGCGAAAACAGCAAGTGGATGGACTAAGGAAAAAGAGCGCATCGAACAGTTGGTTGGAAGAGACTAGCAACTGCGCCATATGAGAGACAGAGATGGACACTAGGATTGAACAGCTAACTTCTCGGCGAGCGTTCTTAGCATGTGAACGTCTGCAACGGGAACTAGCGGGACACAACCGCCAGCAGATCATTTCTAGCTCTCTGTCGGCCGCGATCCACCAAAGTGGTGGAATCATCCTCGGTGCTTACGACATCGCTATCAAGCCCCCTCAGCTCATCGGGTGTCTCATTGACCTTCCTCGTGCCGACAAGCCAACATCATTTTGTGTGACCTTGTTACATAATGTACGAAAGGAAGCTCGCAATCATGGGATCGGCTATCAGCTGAGGCTTGCCGAGCGAGTCGAGTGCCAAGAGAGAGGGCTAGATTTCATCAGCTGGACAATCGATCCTTTATATGGCATCGAAGCTCATCTTGCGCTCAACAAATTGGGGGCGATCGCGCTTTCTTATAGGCGCGAATACTTGTCCGGTGGGGCTGATTCTTCCAAACAAGGCTTCATAACAGATCAATTGGAGATGGAGTGGTGGATCAATTCCCCACGTGTCTCGGCAATAATAGATCATGGTAAGCCTCCTGCTCAGTTTCGAATCGGCTTTGAGCAGATGGAGGTAATTACAAAAACTACGCTGGTTGATGCTGTCACTCGACGCTTAGCGCAAATTGAGAGTAGACCAACAAGTAACTATCTTCTGTTTGAGATTCCAGCATATCTCGCGCCACTACAAGCCAACTACCCTGAATTAACGCAGGATTGGCGACTTAAGACACGAGATGCATTTGAGAATCTCTTTAACCAAGGATATGCAATATCCGGTTTCGTGCATGAAGCTGGACGCAGCTTTCACTTGTTCGAACGTACAGAAAAACGAACACTGTTGAAAGATGAGGGTAGAAAAAAAGAGCAAGTATGCCGCTACAATTAAGAGAAAACGGGAGGAACAATGCACAAGAAAGAACTCGCGAAGTTCATTGATCACACAGCCCTCGGCCCAACCATTTCTATAGAAAAGATCTCCACTGTGTGCCAAGAGGCAAAGGAGTACGGATTTGCTTCCGTATGCGTGAACCCGTGCCATGCCGCAGTTGCCCGGGAGCTCCTTGCAGACGTAAAAGTGAAGGTGTGCGTGGTGATCGGCTTTCCCCATGGAATGAGCACAAGCGAAACAAAAGCATTCGAGGCACAGAGAGCGATTGCCGATGGTGCAGATGAACTAGACATGGTGATTAATGTAGCCGCATTGAAGGAAGGTGACTACGAAACCGTCCTCACGGATATCAAGGGTATATGCGCGGCCGCAACAAAGGCGCCACAAGGAGTGTTGGTCAAGGTAATACTGGAAACGTCTTTACTAAATGACAAGGAAAAGGTTGCCGGCGCAATCCTGGCCAAGGCAGGAGGCGCTCATTTCGTTAAGACGTCAACCGGGTTTGGCCCCGGTGGAGCTACAGCAAAGGACGTCACCTTGCTGCGCCAAACTGTAGGGGAGAGCTTAGGAGTGAAGGCAGCGGGCGGAATCCATGATTATGATACGGCAACGGTATTGATCGAAGCTGGGGCAAGCCGCATTGGGGCCAGCCATAGCATTGATATCATTGCTGGAGCGCCGGACTAGATTGGCGCTGGTTCAGGATACAGGTTTAGTTCTACGAATCCGTAAGTTCGCGGAATCTGATCTGATTGTTACCCTGTTCACCGACAAATGGGGAAAACGGACGGCGATTGCTAAACAAGCACGGCGCCTGAACTCTCGAATGGGGGGAGTCTTTGATCTCCTGAACCAAGTAGAAGTTGTGTTCTACGAGAAATTGGGCCTTGATCTAGTAAGTCAGGGATCGCTCATTCAAGGTTTCCCTAGGCTAAAAAGCAACCTTGAAACGGTATCGATCGCTCTCTCCAGCGGACGACTCCTAGATCGCCTTCTCCCATCTTGCCAACCTGAAAGACAAGTGTATGCCCTATTCAGTCTCTTCCTTGAAGTGCTGGAATCCGGGGATGTCCCGATGGATCAGCTTCAAACTTCCTTTACGCTGAAAGCGTTAACGCTTCTTGGCCATCGACCACACCTTGGTTCTTGCCTTAAGTGTGGCGCTACAACAGACTCTTTTTCGTTTATCGCACATAGAGGCGGGGTCTTCTGTCCGAAGTGTTCTCAGGGAAGGGGAATCCCTGTCAGTCGTGGTCTTCTTCTATCGCTGGAATCTCTGCTTCGTTTTTCTCTCCCTCGAACAGGAGTGGTACATCTTTCGCCAAAGGATATCCAGCTTACAAACGAGATTCTTACCTTGTATGCTAATTTCATTAGTCCTTGAACTTGACCGCTCCTGTCTTATATAGTCTTAGTATTAGGGGGCAATAATGCGTTGTCGATTACTATCAGCCAAAAAAACCTTATTCGACGGAGAATCAGAAATGGTGGTTGCCCATAGCCCACAAGGGGAGTTCGCTATCCTGCCTAATCATGCCCCTTTTCTGGCAACTCTTGACTCTGCTCCTCTTCGCATCAAGACCGATGAGGGTTTCCATACATTTGCTGTCTTAACCGGAGTGCTGCGTGTTTCAAAAGAAGGAGTGACGATAGTCTCGCCCGAGGTTATCTGTGCACAAGAAATCGATCTCGCTGCTGTTAAGGCAAGAAAAGAGACAGTTGAAAAGAAGCTGGTAGAGACTGACGATAAGACTGCTCTCTTGCACGAATTAGCCGCGCTGCAAGCCCAAGAACGTGCCAAGAAAGGCAATGTCTAGGCGAGTAGTCGTTACCGGAATAGGCCCGCTTACCCCTATCGGGACAGGGAAGAATCAGTTTTGGGATGCCCTGCGTGCTGGGCGGAGTGGAGTCAGGCGAGTAGATAGTCTGGTAGATCTTTCTGGGATCGGCGTATTGATTGGTGCGCCTGTGCTCGAATTTGACCCGCTTGATTACATGCAACCTCGGCGAGTGCGGCGGATCAATCGAGTTACGCAATTTGCGTTAGCAGCAGCCAGTCTTGCCCTTGATGATGCTAATCTACAGCTGAGTACAGTTGACCGACAGCGGATAGGCGTGGTGGTGGGGACGGGAATCGGTGGGTTAGAAACAATGGTGAGGAACTTCACCGCTCTCTTAGATAAGGGTCCACGCCAAGTGAGCCCGTTTTTCGTTCCACAATTGATGCCAAACGCTGCAGCTGGACAGATAGCGATTGAGCATGGATTGCAGGGAGCCAATTTTGTGATCTCCTCTGCTTGCGCCAGCTCAGCACATGCTATTGGCATAGCCAGCGAGCTAGTCCGCGCGGGCTTCCTCGATTGCGTTGTAAGCGGGGGAGCCGAATCAGTTCTGTTACGTATTACCTATGCCGGATTCGCCAAGATGGGCGCCGTCTCCAAGCGAAATGACGAGCCAGAGCGCGCATCACGGCCCTTTGATCGCGATCGTGACGGGTTCGTCATCGGAGAAGGAGCAGGAATCCTTGTCCTGGAGGAGTATCAACACGCACTAGCTCGCCAAGCACACATCTACGCCGAACTGATCGGATTTGGAATGAGCGCTGATGCAGAGCATATTACCGCTCCTGCCGAAGGGGGGAGAGGCGCGACGCAGGCAATTTCTATCGCCCTCTCCAGGGCTAATACTCCCATAGGAGCGGTTGATTATATCAACGCTCACGGCACCTCCACTATTCTAAACGACAAAACTGAAACCGAGGCAATCAAGGCTGTCTTTGGCAAGGGTGCTTATGATGTCAAGATCAGCTCCACGAAATCACAGATTGGTCATCTGTTGGGTGCTGCTGGAGGCGTGGAGGCAATTGCCACCCTTCTCTCAATGCAGAATGACTATGTCCCCGCAACCCTGAACTATGAATATCCAGACCCTGAGTGTGATCTAGATTACACTCCTAGGGCGGTGAGCGTTCCAATCAAAGTGGCTCTCTGTAACTCATTCGGGTTTGGCGGTCAGAATGCCGCTCTTCTATTCCGCAAAATAGACTAGGACGCGGTCAGCTTTCAGCAAGAAAGACAGTCAAGAGTCGACAGTCACGAGTCGGGAGTTACATACAAGAACGGGTAGACTGTTTGGTTGGAAAACAGGGGCAGACTCGTTTCTTGCTTAGTCTACTATGAAGACAAGAAGTCCCGGTCCCCTTTTGCTTCTGGGCCGACTTCTGGATGCCGGATCAAGTCCGGCATGACGAAATGTACCCTCATTCCAGCCGGCCTGTCCCCCTTTCGTGTCTTCTCTTTGGATTCTAGACATTGGACTGGTTCTATCTTACGCATCACTGTTTTCTAACCCAATG
>DAOVAR010000036.1 GCA_030670905.1 Candidatus Bipolaricaulota bacterium | reverse complement strand
ACTTCTACCGTGGAAAACAGTTTGGCACAATGCCAACTTGAGCCTTATTCTGTCTGGGGATTACCCAGCTCGTAATGCTCAGGATATCCTTGAGGAACTCGGTTTGGGAAACGTGAAATCCCGTTTTCCCGCCGAACTATCTGAAGGAATGAAGCGCCGCGTAGGTATCGCTCGCGCTCTTTCCATCTCACCATCGGTCCTGCTAATGGATGAGCCACTTGCGTCACTTGATACTCTTACCCGTGAGAAGATTCAGGATCTATTTCTCACCTTATGGAAGGACCGCGGTTTTACGCTAATCCTTGTTACGCATGACATTGAAGAAGCGGCCTTCCTCGGACAGGAGATCATCGTTCTTACCGAGAAACCGGCGTGCATCAAAGCAAGAGTGTCCAACCGAGAAGTGGGACCTCTTGATTATCGTCAAAGCGAGGCATTTGATAGAACAGTTAAGACATTGAGGGAGGAGCTCGAGAGATGAAGCAAGTACTGATTTATATTTGCAGCATTATCTTCTTGCTGCTTTTGTGGGAAGTGGCAAGTATTGCGATAAACACCATTAACTCTAGTTCCGTTCTTCCTGGTCCTTATGAAGCCCTATCACAGGTAGTTAAGAATGGGGCGGAGTTGCAGCGGCATTTCCTGGCGAGCGCCTGGCGACTTGTAATGGCGATGCTCATTGCTCTTGTTGCCGCAGTTCCTTTGGGTCTTGTTATTGGTCATGAGCGTTCAGTCGATACGTTCGTTTCGCCAATGATCTATATTGCGTATCCAATTCCCCAGGTGGCACTGATACTGTTCTTGTTTCTCATTTTCGGCACGGGGAGCGCTACCAAAGTTGCGATTGTCGCTATCGTGCTTTTTTTTCAGATTCTTGTCTCTGCTCGTGGAGCAGCCAAGAACATAACTGAAGAGCACTTGGTGAGTGTTCTATCTGCTGGCGCGAACCGCTGGCAGGTGTATCGACATGTGATCTTTCCTGCTACGCTCCCCAGCATTCTGACCAGTGTGCGTGTGGGCATAGGAGTAGGGATAGCTTTTCTATATATCGCTGAGACAAATACCGCTCAAGGGCTGGGATTAGGGAGTTTTATCAAGCGATATATGCTGTTTGGACGTGACCGGGCATTTGCAGGGATAATGGCAATGGCATTTCTTGGGCTTGTGTTGTATGTGGGAATTGACATATTGGAACGGATACTCTGCCGTTGGAAGTATCTGAAGCGTTGATGACTTTGATCTGACAGCAGATTCTTGGGTGGGATAACAGGGATGGAAATTCATACGATTTACATTGTTGCCAATACTGAAAAACCGGACTCTCTACGTACCCTTGCGGTGCTTAAGGCATGGTGCAATCTAAAAGGGATAAGTGCAATTGCCCTGGATAAAGAGAGACCGCGTCGCTTGGATGTAGAGGGAGCAATAGCTGTCGCTCTGGGTGGGGATGGGACTGTGCTGCGTGCCGCATCTCTGTTTGCGGATTGTGCCATACCTATCCTGGGAGCAAACCTGGGAAGCCTTGGATTTCTTACACAAACAAGAGCACCTTTATTGACAGTTGCCCTAGAAGGGATCTTGCGCGATGAATTCGTGATTGAGGAGAGAATGAGGCTTGCTATTACCATTGGCAGCAAGAAAGGGACTGCGCTAAATGATGTTGCTGTCACTGCTCCGGCTCAAATTCGTTTCTGCGAGATTGAACTGTTTTCGAGCGATGGCGTGGTGGCTACATATCCTGGTGATGGTCTAGTAATATCAACTGCCACTGGCTCTACGGCGTACAGCTTGTCCGGCGGCGGAGCGGTGATTGTTCCACCGATGGCGTGCCTTATGGCAACACCGATTGCTACGCATAAGCTGGGATTGCGATCGGTTGTCTTTCCCTCACAAGAGGCCTTGCTCATTAGGGCACATTCGGAAGTGAGTGTGTTTGTAGATGGTGATTTCTTCTCTGATCTTCACTCAGGCGGAGAAGCGACGGTGGAGCAAGCTAAGTTGCCCACTCGGCTAGTGCGCATGAACAACGGTCCTTCTTTTTTCAAGGTGTTAGAAGAAAAGCTCAACTGGGGAGACAAATCATCTCGAGAGGATTAACACACGCAGAAGGGTGTTGCTAGACTTGCTGTCTTTCTTGCCCTTTTTTCTATTCGCTTAGAGGATATAATTTATGTTTAGCGTAGCCAAGAGGTGAATGTAATGGTAGAAAAAGGCACGTATCGTGTAAAAAGTGGTCTTGCGGAAATGTTGAAGGGTGGCGTAATTATGGATGTCACCACTGCTGACCAAGCGATAATAGCAGAACGAGCTGGTGCAGTTGCCGTAATGTCGTTGGAGCGAGTTCCGGCTGATATCCGTGCTCAGGGTGGGGTTGCTCGCATGGCTGATCCAGCAAGAGTAAAGGAGATCCTAGCCGCGGTTTCCATTCCGGTGATGGCCAAAGCGCGAATTGGGCACTTTGTAGAAGCCCAGGTGCTCGAAGCGCTCGAAGTGGATTACATAGATGAATCAGAAGTTCTTACACCTGCGGATCCGCAGTACCACATAGATAAATGGGCATTCACCGTTCCATTTGTTTGTGGCGCGCGCAATCTGGGAGAAGCCTGCCGGCGGATTGCTGAAGGAGCAGCAATGATTCGCACCAAAGGCGAGCCAGGCACGGGCAACGTTGTGGAAGCAGTAAGACACATGCGCCTGATGAATAAACAGATACGGCTGGTGTTAAGCGCTCCTCCAGGAGAACTAATGAGCATAGCCAAGGAAACGGGAGCCCCTTACCAAGTCCTGCTTGCCATTCGTGAGAAAGGAAGGCTTCCCGTGGTGAATTTCGCTGCTGGCGGAATAGCTACTCCTTCCGATGCAGCGATGATGATGCAACTTGGTTGTGATGGAATCTTTGTTGGTAGTGGCGTGTTCAAGTCTGGTGATCCCGAAAAACGGGCGTGGGCGATTGTCGAAGCAACAACCCACTACAAGGAATCGGAAATTGTTGCTAGTGTCTCTGAAGGACTCGGCGAAGCAATGGTTGGGATTTCCATCGATGAGATTCCTCCACACGAGATGATGCAGGTCCGCTAGGTGAGAATCGGAGTCCTTGCTGTGCAGGGGGCTGTGCGAGAGCATCTCAGTATTCTGTCTCAGCTAGGAATCGACGGCAGGAGAGTGAAGAAAGCTGAACAGCTTTCAGGACTCTCAGGACTCATCCTTCCCGGAGGCGAGTCAACTGCTATTTCCCTTCTATCTCGTGGTTGCCTACTAACTAAGGTGGGTGAGCTGGCGAAAAAAGGGTTCCCAATATTTGGGACCTGTGCAGGGATGATTCTGCTGGCGGACGAAATAGAGGGGCAGGAAGATGCTTACGTCCGGGCAATTGATATTGCCGTAGCGCGTAACGCTTCTGGGCGACAGGTTGATAGCTTTGAGGTCATGCTTTGCATAAAGGGAGTCGCGGATGATTTTCAAGGGGTCTTCATTCGTGCTCCTTATATCACCCGAATAGGGAATGGTGTGACGGTGCTGGCAAGACATGAAGGTGCGGCAGTGATGGCTCGTCAAGGGAATGTGCTTGTAGCAAGCTTTCACCCGGAGTTAACCTGCGATATGCGGATTCATCGTTACTTTGTGGAAATGGTAAGGGAACATGAGAAGGAGGAGGCTATATTGTGAAGAGGATTGCAATCAACGGGATCGGGCGGATCGGGCGGATGTTCCTTCGCCTTGCCATTGGCAGGAAAGACGTAGAAATCGTGGCGCTGAATGACACTCAGCTTGAAGCAAAGGCATTGGCCTATTTTTTGAAGTACGACTCAGTCTACGGACGTTACTCCAAGAACGTGACCCCTAAGGAAGGCGGGATTGAAGTTGATGGTGTGTTCATTCCGCTTCTTGCAGAGCGCGAGCCCGACAAACTCCCATGGAAAGAAATGGATATTGATCTGGTAGTGGAAGCGACGGGCATCTTCCTCTCTTATGATGGCAAGAAGGGTGCGTCGCGGCACCTTTCTGCAGGGGCGAAACAGGTTCTTCTCTCCGTGCCTCCCAAGGGAGACGGAGCAGAGAAGATCCCCCAGATTGTTTACGGGGTAAATGAGGACATCTACGATCCTAAAGTGCATAGAATCATCTCCGCTGCCTCCTGCACGACCAATTCACTGGTTCCTGTTGCGTACGTGCTAGAAGAAGAGTTTGGCATCGTACACGCTTTCTTAACTACTGTGCATGCTTATACAGGCGGTCAGAAGATCGTTGACTCTGCCTCGAAGAAGCTCACTCGTGGCAGGGCCGCGGCAGTGAATATCATTCCTACTACAACTGGCGCTGCTACGGCTACTAGCAAGGTAATCCCCGCGCTGGCTGGAAAGATGGATGGGATGGCATTCCGTGTTCCCGTTCCCACAGGGGCGGCGAGTGATTTCGTTGCCGAGATGAAACAAGAGGTCAGCGCCGATGAAGTAAACGATGCTTTCCGTCGTTATGCCGATGGCAAGCTTGTTGGGGTTCTTGGAGTGAGCGATGATCCTCTTGTTTCAAGCGACATTATAGGTGATCCGCGGGCAAGTGTTGTTGACCTGTCCTGCACTCGCGTGGTTGATCGAACTCTTCTTAAGGTTGTGACCTTTTACGACAATGAATGGGGATACACGAACCAGCTCTTGCGAGTGGCGACATTGCTGTGACGGGGGCTGGCTGAAGAAGACTGCCAATAGCGTATTATCGCTCCTCTTCCCGCCATACTGTCTTTTGTGTGGGGAGTCAACCGATGCAATGCGGATTGTATGCGACAAATGCGCGCGCGAGCTACCCTCATTGAAAGGAGCGCGGTGCTCCCGCTGTCAGGGGTCACTTGATAATCCAAGCGCAGATTTGTGTCGAGCTTGTGGGACCAGTAGCTGGGGCTTTGATCTTGCGCGCTCACCTGGTCCGTATGACAGTGGGTGGGGAGAGCTTGTGCGAGCGCTCAAGTTTGGGCGTGAACGGGCAATCACCCGTTTTCTTTCTGCTCGTATGGCTTCGTATCTCAATATTGAACAACCGTTTCCCACGATTGACCTGATTACATATGTGCCTATGAGTCGACGCGCGCTACGGCTGCGTGGGTTCAATCAAGCGCGACTGCTCGCGCTAGGTGTGGGGCACTTGGCAAACATCCCTGTTTGCAGGCTATTATCCAAAAACAGAGACACCACGGCGCAGACGATTCTCTCTGCTCGTAAACGAAAGGCAAACTTGCGTGGAGCTTTCACCGTGGTAAAATCTGGGAAGGAAAGAGTCCTGTTGATTGATGATATATACACGACTGGTTCAACGGTGGAGGAATGTTCACGTACGTTGAGAACAGGCGGATACAAGGCGATCCATGTTCTCACGGTGGCGCGGGCTTAAGGCGCGAGGGGCAAGCAATGCGAATTGAATCGGTTTGCCTAGGACAACTTGCGACCAACTGCTATCTCATAGACATTCTGGGAGTTATTGTACTTGTAGATCCGGCTGAGCCAAACACTAAGCTCTCGTCGCTTATCGGCGACCGAAGGGTTGATCTGATTGTAAATACACACGGTCATTTCGATCACGTGGGGGGTAATTGGGGGTTGAAGGAGCAAGGAGCAAGGATCTTTCTTCACCGGGAGGATCTTCCTTTTGTTGACCGCTGTTATCCCGGGCACGCGGCAATCGACTGTTACCTGAAGGAAGGAGACAAGATCGCTGGTGGATTAGACGTATTGCATCTTCCCGGACATTCTCCCGGCAGCATAGCTTTGCTGGCAGATGGCGTCCTTTTCTCAGGAGATCTTCTATTCGCTGGATCTATCGGTAGAACTGATTTGCCCGGCGGGTCGATGCCTAAGATGATACAGTCCCTTAAGCGGATTGTTGAGCTTGATGGTGACTATCAGGTTTATCCCGGACACGGTGAAACAACAACGCTTGATAGGGAAAGAAGGACGAACCCGTTTCTTCGTAACCTAGTGTCGCCATGAGCAAAGACCGGCTTGATGTTCAGATGGTCAAAGAACGAGTTGATATGGTAGGCGTGATCTCTCGTTACGTTTCTCTCGCCAAGACAGGAACAAGCTACAAAGGACGTTGTCCTTTCCACTCCGATGATACTCCATCATTGGTGGTAAACGCGCAAAAGGGATTATGGCACTGCTTTGGGTGTGGCGAGGGAGGAGATCTGTTCTCTTTCTTGATGAAGATCGAGAGGATATCATTCCCAGAAGCGCTTGAGCGATTGGCGGCAGAAGCTGGCGTTTCCTTGCGACGACGGGACGATGGCGCGAAAGAACCTTTACGAGAAATAATTGCCGAGGCGGCAGCGTACTTTGCCGACAATCTTACCAATGACCCTGCCGGGGAAAAGGCGCGGAAGTATCTGCTTGAGCGGGGGTACAAGCAGGAAGTTTGGAAACAATTTTGCCTTGGGTATGCATTTCCTGGTTGGGATCGACTAAAGAAGAAATTTGGCAAGCGATACAAAGTTGAGACCTTAGTAAACCTTGGTCTGCTAGTAAAGAGAGAAGATCGGTGTTATGACCGTTTTCGAGATAGGGTAATTTTCCCCATTCATGATCTTTCCGGTCGGCCGATTGCTTTTGGCGGGCGTGCCTTTGAGGGTGAACCGAAATACTTGAACTCGTCGCAAAATCCTTTGTTTGATAAGGGTGGACAACTGTACGGTCTCTTGTGGGCGAGAAAAGAGATAAGCAGTTGTCGCACGGCAATTCTCGTTGAGGGATACACCGATGTGATTTCGGTTAGTATTGCCGGTATTGAGAATGTTGTGGGGAGTATGGGGACAGCCCTCACCCAGAGACAAGCGGATCTCCTGGCGCGTTTCGCAGATGAAGTAGTGATTGCCTATGATCGTGACGCGGCAGGCGGAGCAGCTTCACTGCGCGGGATGAGAATCCTGCGTAATAGTGGCCTTAACGTTCGTGTTGCCGAGCTTCCTATCGGGGAAGATCCGGATAGCCTTGTGAGCCGCGAAGGAGCGGAGGGCATGCTTGCCGTTATTGGTGAGTCAACTCCTTTCCATCACTTCTTTGTGAGATCGCTTGAACTTCGCTATGACCTATCTACCGTTGCTGGAAAGGAAGGAGCCCTGGAAGAGTCGAGGGCGTTTTATCAAGGGATTGTGAGCCTCCCATTGCGACAGGAGATCACCAAGCTTCTAGCAGAGGGTCTTCAGCTTCCAGTGGATGAACTGAGGCAAGATCTTTCTAGAAAAAGGCCCCACACGCGCATTGTGCGAGAAACAAGTGAAAAAGGACGAGGATGGAACGAGGAAGAAGTGATCCTTTGCCTTCTGTTGCGAGGAGAAGTGTCATGGAGCCAGGTAGCGGAGTTGGCTACCCCAGATGATTTCTCACCAGACCACAAACCAATTGCAGAGGTCTTCGCTAACGCAGGAGAACCATCAGATCCTTCCAATCTGATCGAGGAGCTTGATGAAGAGCAGGCGCGGAAGGCGAGTTATCTTGCCCTTGCTCCAATCTTGTTTAGTGATGCCAAAAAAGCGCTGCAGGATGCGCTGTCGCGGCTGGTTAGGTTACCAAATATTGAGAAGCAGTTATCCAAATTGCGACAGGAAATCAAACAGGCTGAGGAATCCGCAGATCATAGCAAGATGGATCTGTTGCAGCAAGCGTATAGCGATTTGGTAGCAGAGAGAAGGGGGACTTGTGGGAAGAGCTAAGCACGATGACGTTGAGTTGAAAACACAACAGAAAGGGCATCTTGATCAGGTCCTTCCTGAAACCGATGCCCCGATCGATACGGAAAACTCCAACGTGGTGGATTCGCCAGTGCTCACTCCCTCAGAGACTGAGTTCGAGGCCAGTGACAATGGCATGCTAGAATCTGACAGGCAGGAGGCCATCGATGAATTGCTCTTGGAAGACGAAAGCTCGGTTGAAGCGCACAATCTAGAGAAAGCAAGGCTTCTAGAAGAGGCAAAGCGATCCAGAACACGAGACGATCCTGTGAAGACCTATCTACGAGAGATAGGAAAAGTGGCATTGCTAACTAGGGAAGAAGAAGTTGAACTGGCGATGAAGATGGAGACCGGCGTATACAGCAGCGATCGACTTGAACAGGCAAAGCTAGCCGAAGATCATGGAATGAGCCTTCTTTCCGATAAAGAGAAGAAGGAATTACGCGAGATGGTAAAAAGAGGAAGAGAAGCACGGGAAGTGCTTACCGTGTCTAATCTGCGCTTAGTTGTCTCGATCGCCAAGCGCTACATGAACCGTGGATTGTCCTTTCTTGATCTGATTCAGGAAGGAAACATGGGATTGATGAAGGCGGTAGAGAAATTCGATTACGCTCGCGGGTTCAAATTCTCTACTTACGCTACTTGGTGGATCCGTCAGGCCGTTACTCGCGCCATTGCCGATCAATCACGAACAATCCGTGTTCCTGTACATATGATCGAAACCGTGCGTGACTTGAAAAGGGCCAAACATGAGTACACACAGAAGCATGGCGTCACTCCTACCTTGGAGGACTTGTCGCGGTTAACCGGAATGTCAATTGACAAGATCAAGCGAGTGGAGAACGTCTCTCAGTATACAGCCTCTCTGGAGCGACCGATAGGCGAGGAGAATGAGGACACATTAGGCGATTTTATTGAGGACCCAAATTCACCTTCCCCGACTAAGGAGACATTTCGTATGTTCTTGAAGGAACAGTTGGATCGAGCTCTCAGCCAGCTTGATGAGCGCGAAAGCGAGATCCTGAAGCTCCGTTATGGTCTTGAGGATAGTCATCCACGCACCCTCAAGGACGTTTCGCTTAAGTTTAACATCACGCGTGAGCGGGTGCGACAGATCGAGATCAAGGCGATCGAGAAGCTTAAACACCCCTCTCGCCGTGCCGAGCTGAAGCGCTTCCGCGAGCTGTTGCTGGCAGAGGATTAGCCCTGTGGGCGTTCTTGGCTCCGCCAGGGTGTCCAGCGACTCTGTTGTGGTGATAGTTGGTCCAACGGCAACAGGAAAGAGCGCTATTGCTGTTGAGGTCGCAACGCGAGTGAATGGTGAGGTAATCTCTGCGGATTCGCGCGCATTCTTCCACGGTTTACGGATCGCTACAGCCAGGCTTCCACTTCATGCACAGCGAGGTATTCGTCACCATTTAGTTGGCATTGTCGAGATCGATGAGAATTACGATGCAATGTCCTTTCGCGTGAGTGTCGATGGACTGATTGAACAGATCCGGAGCAGGGGGCACCTCCCGCTGATAGTTGGCGGAGGAACGCTCTATTTGGGAGCGATTCTGCAAGGCATTTTTGTGGGTCCATCCGCTGATAGGGAGCTGCGACAAACTCTGGAACAGTGTTCCTTGGATGATATCTACCATGAGCTCTCTGCTGCTGATCCGGTGGCAGCAAGACGGATCCATCCAAATGATAGACTGCGAATCATACGCGCGCTTGAAGTATACAGGCTTACAGGAAAGCGAATCAGCGACCTACAACGACAAGCAACACCTCTTCCGTATGGATTCAAGATCTTTGGGCTGGAGCGCGACAAGGATGAGCACAGACGCGCGATAGCCGCGCGGGTAGAGCAGATGCTTAGCCACGGCCTAGTCGATGAGGTAGCGCAATTGCGACGTAATGGACTCAATCAGGGGTGCCAGGCCTATCGGACCATTGGCGTGCGTGAGGTTGTTGACCTGCTTGATAAGAAAATAACACAAGAAGAGATGAAGAAGCGGATCATCAGTAATACCTGGCAACTTGTTCGTCGACAGAAGGCATGGTTTCGGAAAGAACATGGAGTATGCTGGATAGATGTTAGTGCGCGGGAACCCTGGGAGATTGGAGAAGAGATCGCGCAAGAATTGCACTCGGAGACGACAGGAGTCTAACATGGCAGATATGAACGAGGAGACACTTGTAGCTACCAGCGGTAACAGTCGGCAAATTGACCAAGCAGCCATTGATGATGGGGTGTCATCCCAGGTGTTAATGGAAAGCGCGGGTCGGAGCGCTGCTGAACTGCTGATGAACAGCCTTAACGTTAGGCGGGTTGCGATTGCGGTTGGTGGGGGCGGAAATGGTGGAGACGCGTTGGTATTGGCAAGAGTGCTTTACCAGCATGGGATTAAGGTGCGCGCGTTTGCTTTTTGCCCCCCAAAGGATTTTTCCCCATCTACTGAATTGATGGCAGAACTGCTTGAAAAGGTATCACCAGGAACGCTTCGCGTGACAAGT
>DAOVAR010000076.1 GCA_030670905.1 Candidatus Bipolaricaulota bacterium | reverse complement strand
CTAAGAAGACTGGCTGAACACGTAAAAGCAGGGATCTGGCAGGCCGGTGGAGTGCCGTTCGAGTTTGGCGTGTTCGCTACCTGTGGCAACATTGCTATCGGGACTGAGAACTTGAAATATGAGCTGGCCATTCGTGATGCTCTAGCTGCTTCAATCGAGATCATGTCCAAGGTTCACCTCTTTGATGGGCTCGTCCTGCTTGCCTCCTGTGATAGTATTATTCCCGGTGAACTGATGGGAGCGGCAAGGGTAAACCTTCCTTCGATCATGGTCACCGGCGGTCCTATGCTTGCCGGCCAATACAGCAAGGGCACAGTGATCTCCCCCAACGTTAACGAGGCTGTCTTCGGCGCGTTCCCCGTCAACAACATTTCTGAGGAAGACCTGAGTGAGATGGAAAACTGTTCCTGCCCTGGCGCGGGGGCCTGCCCGGTTATGGGCACCGCCAATACCATGCAGATCTTGACTGAAGCCATGGGCATGACACTCTTCGGCTCGGCAACCATCCCCGCGGTCTTTGCCGATAAACAAAGGGCTGCTCGGGCCGCCGGTCAGCAGATCGTCGAACTGGTAGATCAAGGCATCCGGCCGGCTGAGATTGTTACAGAGAAGGCTCTCACAAATGCCATTGTGGTTAATGCGGCAATCGGTGGGTCAACAAACGCCCCGCTTCACATCATGAGCCTGGGAAGGGAGCTTGGGATCGAAATCAAACTTGAGCGATTCGATGAGATTAGCAGGAACACCCCTCTTCTTGTGTCAGTGATTCCCAACGGCCCCCATACGGTCATCGACTTCTACAATGCTGGTGGTGTTCCGGCCTTGTTGAAGGAACTCGAGCCTTTGCTCGACTCCCGTGTCCTGACTGCTACTGGGCCAACCCTTGCTCGACTCTTGCAGAAGACAAGCGGCAGTCGCGGTCCGGCGATCGCCAGCCTGGATGCTCCAGTGAAGGAAGAAGGAGGGCTTGCGGTTCTTAAGGGCAACATCTCCCCTTGTGGCGCCATTGTCCGCACATCCGCGATCAAGCCGGGGATGCTGGTACACGCGGGACCGGCCAAGACCTTCGACAACGACCAGGAGGCATGGAAAGCCATTGTAGGGGGGAGAATCCAAGAAGGGGATGTCATTGTCGTGCGCTACGAGGGGGTGAAAGGCGCCCCTGGAATGAAAGAGGTAATGTTATCTACGGATGCCTTGTGTGGGGCTGGTCTTGAGGGATCAGTGGGGTTGATCACGGACGGTCGCTTCTCCGGCTTCAATCACGGACCGATTATCGGCCACATTTCCCCAGAGGCTATGGAGGGTGGGGTACTCGCCATAATCAAAGACGGAGATATGATTGAAATCGATATCCCTGCTCGCAGATTGCATGTACGGCTTTCGGAAGAAGAGATCAAGAGACGACTTGCAGACTGGCAACCTCCGGATCCCAAGACAAAAACAGGGTTTCTAGCGCTCTACGCACAGACGGCGCTGCCAGCCGATCAGGGGGCCGCCATGCAAAAGTGGAGTTAACCAAGTAACTGCTACTTACATTTCGCAAGAGCAATGAGACGGCTTGACAAAGGAGAAAATTCTCATGCAAAGATTCAAGGGCGTTATTCCGCCGGTTGTGACCGCATTTGATTCAAACAGGAAACTTGATCTTGAAAGGACGAAGGGTTGGCGCCAGTATCGAAGTCACGATTGATAGACAAGGAGATCTCATGAAACAGGTGTCAACGAAGAGAGCGCCAAAACCTTCGGGCCACTATTCTCAGGCAATGGTTCACGGTGACGTGGTACACATATAGGGGCAGTTCACCGTAGACCCCGCCACAGGGGAATGGCGGATTGGATCTATAAAGGAACAAACAGAGCGAGTCTTGAAGAATCTAAAGGAAGTGCTGATTGCCGCGGGCAGTTATATTGATCACCTGGTCAAGGCTACGGTCTACATTCCTGACATCGAGCTTTGGGATCAGGTCAATGCTGTTTACGCATCTTTCTTTGGAGCACACCGCCCCACTCGGGTAGTCGTCCCAACACAAGGATCTTCACTTTGGTTTTCGAATTGAAGTAGAGGCAATAGCTGCTTTACTCTGAAAGGGTAAGTCTTCGAGCATGACCTATTAAGCTTCGTTGACGTACATCAAGGAGGAGAGATGGAGGCCTTAAGCCACGATCAAACAGAGGATCAATAATTAGTAACGGCAAATATCCTCATTCCAGCATATCTGTATCAAGGGGTGCTCATCATGCTGGAAAATGTTACGAGATCAAAGTTTCGGCGTACGGCATGTGACAGGACATACTCAGTCCATACGATCACTGGTGCTGTCCAAGCCGCAGCGGCCTTTGTCCTTTCTGGCAGTCCACTCGTCCACAAGAGACGAGATGGTCTGTCAAGAATTTGGCCTAATATCAAAAACTTTGCTGAGACAACATAAATTTGACTTTTACTAAAACTCTTGTATGATGGTGTACATGGATGGCGTCGGCGAACGTATTCGTGCAATTCGAAGACGTAAGGGATGGACACTTGAGAACCTCTCTGCCAATTGCAAGCTCTCTATAGGCTTTCTCTCTCAAGTAGAGCGTGGCCTTTCTTCTCTTTCCATTGTTTCACTACAGGCAATTAGCAGGGCCCTGGAGGTTTCTCTCTCTGAATTATTCCTGAAGGAGCAAGACCACCAACTTGCTGAGAATGAAGCGGTCTCTCCGGTCACTAAAGTTAGCGAACAATTGCGTATTCAAATTGCAGAGTATCCCATTACGTATCAATATCTGAGCGGAGAGTTCCCAAATCGTATCGCTGAGGTATTGATCAACGAATTTCCGCCCAATTATCGACATCCGCTTGCCACACACAAAGGAGAGGAGTTTGGGTATGTCCTAGAAGGACGACTAATGCTCAAGATAGTAGAGGATGAATATTCCCTTGAGCCTGGCGACAGCTATCATTTCCTGGCCTCGAAGCCACATAGTTACCAAACATCTGAGAAGAAGGGGGCTAGAGTTCTAATAGTGACCACGCAGAGACTTTTGGAGTCGCATAATCAAAAAAGGAAGCTTCCAAACAAGCACAAGAATGGATTCACAAACTGAGATTTGGAGGTGGTAAGTATAGACAAAAAGAGCAGCTAGAGGAATTCAAAGGAACTCTCTATAGCGAGTTGTAGAAGAGGAGCTTAGATGTTTCAGTACGAGTACGAGGTGGGAAAGGCAGCAGACATTCTGACACGTGAATTGCTTAAGCTTAAGCCAGGAGAAACTTTTATCATCACGGCCGATACAGAGAGCAGTCCCGAAGTTGTCGACGCAACGGCTCGGGCCGCTTTCTCTGCAGGTGCAAAGCCAATGGTCATCTGGCTTGCGGCTCCTCGTGGTGTAGGCAAGGCCGCTGATCCTATGCTTCCAGTAGAAGCATTAACGGCTGCTCTGAAGGAAGCAGACGTGTGGGTTGAGTTCAACAACCAGTGGTTGCTTTACTCGACACCTTTTGACATCGCAACAAGAGAAAATAAGAAACTGCGCTACATGAATCTGGTGGGAATGAATCCCGACATGATGGTGCGTTGTATCGGACGTGTCAATTACCCTGTCCTAGGGGAGTTCCTTGAGGTGCTTCGAGAAATGACGGTCAAAGCAAAGCACTTCCGAATAACTACTCCTTCGGGAGGGCGGCTTGAGTTTGACAATCCCTCTGTGTTTACTGATCGCACTCCACTTGCAAAGGGTTATGCAGATAAACCCGGTGTCTACATGATGGCAGGCCAGATCTCTTGGACACCTGATCTTAAGAGCATTAACGGCGAGTTAGTTTTCGATGGCTCTGTGGTTCCCCCAATTGGAAAACTGAACCAACCGATTCGACTTCATATTAAAGCGGGGGAGATTAGCAAGATAGAAGGGGGAACCGAAGCAAGAGAATTTGAATTATGGCTCAAGTCCTTTGACCACCCTCAGATGCTGAGACTTGCTCATACCGCATGGTCGTTCAATCCAGGTGCAAAACTGACTGGAGACATCGTTGAAGATGAGAGGGTCTGGGGGTCATCAGAATGGGGTATCGGCAACATTAGCGCTCTACACTTGCCGCCAAACGGAGTTTCTGCTCCTTCTCACACTGATGGAATTTGTTTAAACACGTCCGCTTGGTTGGACGGCAAGCAGATCCTGGATAAAGGACAATTAACGGATGAGAAACTAC
>DAOVAR010000028.1 GCA_030670905.1 Candidatus Bipolaricaulota bacterium | reverse complement strand
TGTGCGACTGATGAGGCAATTTCGTATGGATGGGATTTCGATGGCGATGGCATCTATGACATATCAACCAAGGAACCATATGTAGAGTATAGCTTTCGCAACGCGGGTTATACTAGAGTCTCGCTTCAGGCAACAAGGAGTGATGGAAAGAGAGCCACACGCTGTAAGGGGCTTCTCGTGGGAAAGTCCCCGCTGCTTGCGGTACGTGAAGCCTTGATCGAAGAAACAGGGACAATACTGGTGTCTCTCACTGTTGCCGCGACAACGTCGGTATTACCGGTCGCAGTGCAGGAGTCAATTCCCATAGGCTGGCAAGTGGACATCCTGGATGCTGGCGGAAGCCTTGTGAAAATAGAGGGGCGCAACCTACAAGCGTTGTGGCTTAGCGAAATACGAGCCGACAGGACAAACGTAATCTGTTACCGATTGCGGCGATCCTTTGGCGTGGGGAATCCCGAGCTGGGCGGTGAGTTAACTGGATATGCTCAGACAACGCTGATCGTTGTCCCTGTTTGTGGGGATATATATAGCTCATGGGAGAGCAAGCCGTAGCTAGTCGTTGTTCTGCGGTCCTAGCTTGAACATGACTCCCAATAGCAATAACGCTCCAAAACCCAGGGCTAACGCCAAACGGAAGCTCAGATAGTAGTGGCCGCGGAATGAGCGGGATATACCTGCGTGGTCTCAGTTGCACTACGGCCCCTTCACGTCCAGTCTCAGTTCTTCTAGCTGGGCAGACGTGACCGGCATCGGAGATTCTGTGAGAGGACATAAACCCGTAGTGGTCTTTGGAAATGCTATGACGTCCCGCAGTGAGCGCTCCTGGGCCATGAGCATCACTAATCGGTCAAGCCCGAGTGCAAATCCGCCGTGTGGTGGCGCGCCATACTCAAGCGCGTGTAGGAAAAAACCAAACCGCCTCTGCGCTTCCTCCGGCGAGATGTTCAGCAGTTGGAAGATTGTTTCCTGAACAGGACGTGAGTGGATCCTGATACTTCCACTTCCCAGCTCGGTTCCGTTAAGTACTAAATCATAGGCATTGGACAAGACTGAAAGCGGGTCGTGTTCAAGCTTTCCCTCATCTTCCTTTTGAGGAGAAGTGAATGGATGATGCTCGGTCGTCAGGTTTCCTGTTTCGTCGACACCAAACAAGGGGAAATCAGTGATCCAGAGGAATTTCCATTCCTTGTTCCCCGCCAGCTTCTCGCGCCGCGCTATCTCTAAACGCAACACGCCTAGGGCTGGCTCTATGTTGTTTCCCGCGAGGATGAGAAGCAGGTCTCCTTGCCTAGCTGAGAACTTGGCAGTGATCGATGCGATCTCTTCGGAAGATAGGAACTTGGAGAGAGGAGAAGTCACCTGTTCTTCTAGCTTTATCCACAGCAATCCCTTCGCGCCTGCGTTTAGAGCAACTTCCTTCAGAGAATCGATTGCCGACCGAGAGTAGCTTGCACAGCCAGCGGCGTTAATCCCAGCGATCTTTCCACCAGAAGCAATAGCTGTAGTGAAGATACGAAAAGTACTTCCACGTACAGTATCGGAGATGTCTTGGATCTCAATATCGAAGCGCAGGTCAGGTTTATCCGATCCGTAACGCGCTAGCGCTTCTCGATGAGCAAGGCGAGGGAATGGAGTATGAAGTTCAATGGCTAGCTCGTTTCTAAATAGCTCAACTAGCGCTCCTTCCAACAGGTCAAGGATCTCTTCCTTGCCATGTGGAAAGGATATCTCGAGGTCAAGTTGGGTAAATTCAGGTTGTCTGTCGGCGCGCAGGTCCTCATCACGGAAGCATTTAACGATCTGGAAGTAGCGATCGATTCCACCAATCATGAGCAGTTGCTTGAATAGTTGTGGTGATTGAGGAAGGGCATAAAAACTTCCTGCCATAATACGGCTAGGAACAAGGAAATCGCGTGCTCCTTCAGGTGTTGATTTCGTAAGTACTGGGGTTTCGATCTCCAAAAAATGCCTAGTGGAGAAATAGTCACGAATTCCCTTGAAGAGTCTGTGTCGTAAGGCAAGGTTGTCGTGCATACGTCTGCGGCGCAAGTCAATATAGCGGAAGCGCATGCGTGTCTCTTCAGTTGTATCTGAGCCATCGCCTTCAATGAGAAATGGAGGAGTAAGTGACCTGTTGAGTATCTCCATTTCCTCCACTCTCACTTCGATCTTACCAGTGATCATATCCGGGTTGACATTCTTCGCGGTACGAGGACAAACTACTCCGGTCACCGAAATAACGTCTTCCCGGCTAACTGCACATCCACTCGCCAGCATGTTCTCTCCAAGCGGAAAAAGCAACTGGATTACCCCCGAGCTGTCACGGAGATCAACAAAACCAACTCCTCCCAGGTTGCGGCTGCGTTTCACCCAACCGCATAGGGTCACGCGTCGTGACAGATCCTTCAAGGAAAGCTCGGTACAATAACTGGTTCGATTCACGCCAAACTCCTTTGACTTCTTTGCTTGATTGCCACCTAAGTTATTATAGAGCAATACACTAGGCACGCAACGAAAGCGCAGCGGATAAGTGTCAACTGTGGTATTCGACGGAAAGAATCCTCGAAGAACCTCAGGTTACGCCGCTGTTGAGGACGCCCTTGAATAGCTTTCGATCGAGCGGTGTTTGCCAACCGGTAAAATCCCCTGGCTCTGTGTCATTGGCAGCGTGCATCCGTACCATGTTCAGCTTTGCTGAAAGGTTGTCAAAAAGATACACAGCAATGGCTTCAGCTGTTTTGGGAACAATAGCCGACCCAAATTCAAGCTCTCCGTGATGAGAGATTATGATATGTTCCAAGAGCTGTGGAAGACGGTCATCCGGCCAATCGATTTCCTTAGCTTCTTCGCGAATCATGTCACGCCCAAGAAGCAAGTGTCCAATCAATTGCCCCCCAAAGCTATGCCGGGGAGCGATTGGGTTCTCCAGTTCCTTAATCTTCCCGATGTCATGCAAGATAGCGCCGGCAATTGCCATCCCTCGGTCAAGAAATGGGTAGTTCTTAGTCGAATGTGCTACACCCACCGCGACTTCCAAGCTATGCTCAAGGAGACCGCCGATGTAGGCGTGGTGATAACGAATTGCGGCAGGGACTTCCTTGAATTCCTTCTCATTTGCTGACAACAAGTTCGCTGTGAGTTTGCGCAGCATAGGCGGCTCGATACTTTTGGCAAGCTCTTGGATCTCGGCCCACATCTTATCGATGCTGCGCTCGCTCTTAGGAACAAGAAGTCCGGGATCAAAGCCAGAAAGTTTCCCAAACTTTGCTTCATGCGTTTCTAGTTGTCGGATCGACTCGACTATGACCTGCAGCGCGCTACGGTAGGTTTCGGTCCGGCCTTCAACATAGACAAAATCTCCTTCAGCAAAGCCTGAGGCGAAGCGCTGTGTTGCGCCGGCCCACGCGCGGGCAGCAACAGATCCTGAATGATCGGCTAGTAGAATCTCTAGATAAGCGTCACCACCGCGTGTTACGCGCTGTGTCTTCTGTCTTACCAGAAAACATTGCGAAACATTTTGCCCCTCTTTCATGTCCTTAATCGGGATATGTGATAATGAATAAGGAACCCCTGTGCGTATATGATTAGCGAATTCTCTGGTGGACACCAATGCCTCCTTCAATTTCAACACTTACTAGTAGTGTAAAGTAGAAGAAATCAAAATCAACTAGTTTCCTAGAGAGTCGGTAATTCTCCTTCATGTACTATTATGACCGGAAACCTGTTACTGGAGCGAGAAGCACGCAGAGGGATCCTGAAATCATTCTATCGCATTCTATAGGTCACGAACAATCCATTGATTGACCGTTTACTGTCTGTATAATTGTCCTAGAAGACAACAAGGAGGAAGTAATGCAACTACTTAAGCAACTGAGCGAAGCCTCAGGTATTCCAGGGCACGAAGAGGAAATTCGCCGTATTCTCACCGACGCATTACGTGAGCACGTAGATAGTATCACCACCGATTCTCTGGGAAATCTGATAGCTCATATCGAAGGAAGCGGGCCCACGGTGGCAATTGCTGCACATATGGACGAGATTGGCTTTATGATTAGCTTCATTGAGGCAAAAACAGGTTTTCTACGGATCCATCCTTTAGGAGGGTTCGATCCAAAAACACTTATCGCTCAACGAGTCGTTGTTCACACTGCGACAAAGGACTTGATTGGGTGCATCGGAAGCAAGCCAATTCATGTTATGACTGAGGAAGAGCGTAAGAAGCCAGTCGAACTGAAGGATATGTTTGTCGATCTCGGCCTACCCGCGGATGAGGTGAAACAACTTGTGGCAATCGGTGACCCAGTTACTTTAAGGCAAGACTTCCTTGTTGGGGCAAGTACCATTTCAGGAAAGGCGCTAGATGACCGCAGTGGGTTATACATTGCAGTCGAAGCGGTGAAACGAGCCAAAAAGATCGCCTGCGATCTATACGTTATCGGCACAACACAGGAAGAGGTTGGGCTACGCGGAGCACGGGTGGCCGGATTTGCGGTGCATCCTCAAATTGCCATCGCGCTTGACATAACAGTTGCCGTAGATACTCCAGGCACTCCCGATGAGCAGCGGATTACCGAGCTAGGTAAGGGAGTTGCGATAAAGCTGAGTGATTCGAGCTCTATTTCACACCCTAAGCTGGTGCAGGCGATGCGGGAAATTGCAGAAAAGGAGAAGATTCCCTACCAAATGGAGATTCTCCCTCGCGGAGGTACTGATGCCGGCACACTGCAGCAAGCAAGGGAGGGAGCAGCTGTGATCACATTGTCTCTGCCAAGCAGATACGTTCACTCAGTCGTGGAGATGGCACACCTCAAAGACCTGGAAGCTGCTATTAACCTTCTAGCTGCTTTCCTGGAGACCGCGGAAAGCATTGACCTAACGTTGTGACAACAGCAAGAGGAATCCTCTTCGCAAACTTCGACGTTGTTGTCACGATGGATGACACAGGACGCGAGATTCCTCAAGGATATGTACTTGTAGAAGGCAACAAGATCAAAGCAGTAGGCACAAATGCAAGTGGAATTGTGGCTGACGAGGTAATCGATGGAGCCGGAAAAGTTCTCTTGCCTGGCTTCGTTAACACGCACCACCATCTGTACCAAACACTATTCCGCAGCATACCCGGTGCGGCTTACAGCGGGCTTTTTGATTGGCTTAGTTTCTTATATGAGAAATGGAAGAGAATCGATGAAGAAGCTGTTTGCACCAGCGCGATCGTTGGCTGTTGTGAGCTCCTCCTCTCCGGGGCAACAACCACATCTGATCATTTCTACATTTTTCCACACAGACACGAGAGAATCTTTGATGCGCTTATCAAGGGAGGGCAAGAGAGCGGGATTCGTTTCCATCCTTGCCGGGGGTCAATGTCACTATCGGAGAAGGATGGTGGTCTTCCTCCAGAAAACGTAGTTCAGAGACAGGATGAGATACTGAGTGACAGCCAGCGGGTCATTGAATGCTATCACGATCCCAGTCCCTTTTCCATGCTTAGGGTAGCGCTTGCCCCTTGCTCGCCGTTTTCCGTTACTCAAGATCTAATGCGGGAGACGATAAGACTTGCAGATGAATACGATGTACTGCTACATACCCACCTTGCTGAGACAGCAGATGAAGAACAATTTTGCGTAGAAAGATGTGGATCTCGCCCTATTGACCTGATGGAGGAGCTTGGATGGCTACGGGACAACGTCTGGTTTGCTCATCTTGTCCACCTGAGCCGGTCAGATATAGACAAGCTTGGTAAGGCGCAAGTTGGAATGTCGTATTGTCCGAGTTCAAATATGCTTCTTGGTTCAGGGATTTCTCCAATAGGAGAGTTGGGTAATGCTGGTGTGGAAATCAGCATTGGCGTAGATGGCTCAGCGAGCAACGATAGTTCAAACATGATTTGCGAGGTGCGACAGGCAATGCTGCTGCAGCGGGTTCGCCATGGGGTTGGTGCTTGTAGCGCACGCGATGCATTACATATGGCGACAATTGGAGGAGCAAGGGTTCTTCATCGCGATCAGGAGATCGGTTCCCTTGAAGTTGGAAAGGCTGCCGACCTGATTAGTTTTGACCTTTCCGGGATTGGATTTGCCGGAGCACACTCCGATCCGGTGGCCGCGATTGTGCACTGCGGCGCCAACCATGTAGATCTATCAATGGTCAACGGACAGATTAAGGTACAAGGCGGTCGCCTGGTCAATGAGGAACTGTACGGGCTGATCCCTCGTCACAATGAGCTTTCCAAAAAACTCATCGATGGTGGTTAGTCCAGGAGAAAAAAGGGGGAAGGGAGAGACGTTGTCGCATGTCTCTCCCTTGCGGTATAGCAGGTTAGCTGTAAGGAGGCAACGTAAGAAATTGATCTCATTGCTGCCTTATGAGACAGAGTATAGCAACGGACTTTGTGGCATTTGTGAGCAGATTATGAGGATCTCGTGACGTTTTATTTGAATCGATCTGCTGGGAGAGTAGCTTGGGCTGGCCCGTGATGGTAGCGTTCTGTGAGGAAGCTGGAGACCAGTAACGTGGGATTCTATCCGCGAATCCTGAGGTGATCAGCTAGAGTAATCTTCTGAGAACCATGGATCCACAGCAACAAAGGCTTACCAAGGAGGAATGCATGCGAACTTCTGCAGGGTTTTCTGTGATCGCCGAGATGTCATACGAAGTCAGAGAATTACACCACGGCTACTCCAACCGGATGCTATACATAAACATAGGTACCGGCAAGATCGAGTCGCGACCTGTAACCCAGATGATGAAAGAGAAGTTCGTGGGTGGCCGAGGATTTGGATTGTGGCAATTATGGAACGCAGTAACAAAAGCGACAAAATGGGATGACCAGAAGAACGAGATCATAATCGGGGCTGGCCCTATCGGCGGAATCACAACATACCCCGGAGCAGGTAAGTCACTTGTTGTCAGTCTGTCTCCTACAACTGGGAGCGTGGTTGACTCTAACGTTGGCGGCTACTTTGGGCCATATCTCACGTTTTCGGGCTGGGACTTATTAGAGATTCAGGGGAAGGCCAACAGGGACGTAATTGTGTTTATCGATGGAGATACAGGGACAGTCCAGTTGCTGGAGAGTTCGGAAGAAGACCTGAACACACACGTGCTATCGGAGAGGCTAACACATGCCTTTTCTTCCTCAGATAAACCACACGATCTGGCTGCTATTTCCACTGTCTCCGCAGGAGTCGGAGCCGAGCATACCCGTATTGGTTGCCTAAATTTCAGCTTCTTTGACCTAAAGCGAAAAACTCCTCGCGTTAAGCAAGCTGGTCGAGGTGGAATTGGAAGCGTTTTCCGCAACAAGAAGATTGCTGCGTTGGTAGTTAAGAAATCAGTGATCGGGCCTGATCCCAATGGCGCAAATGATCTAGCTCGAGTCAGAGCAGCCGGCAAACAGATCAACAAGGAAATCGCTGAGCTTGATTCCGCGCAGAATGACATGCGTCGTGTAGGGACCAGTCATCTGGTGGAAATCATGAATGAGTATGACTTACTCCCAACGCATAACTACAAGTTTGGCTCTCACCCTCAGGCGGATAATCTCTCCTCTTCAGTATGGCGCCAGCGATTCTCTCAGGGGATGCCCGATGGCTGCTGGATTGGGTGCCAGATGGCCTGCTCTCATGCAGTAGATGGCTTCACTCTGAGGACCGGGCCGTACAAGGGAGATACTGTCGTTGTGGATGGCCCAGAATATGAAACAATTGGCGGAAGTTCCAACATGGGAATCTGGGATCCTGAATTTGTGCTGGAGATGAATTTCTACTGTGATACCTATGGTCTGGACACGATTTCCTATACTACAGGAATGGCGTTTGTCATGGAGTGTTACGAAGCTGGTATCCTGGATAAGGAACGAACAGGCGGACTTGATCTTCACTTTGGCAACAGTGATGCCGCGCTCGAAGTGCTCCATCAGATGGCGCGCGGAGAGGGATTTGGCGTAACTGTCGGTCAAGGGATTCGACAGATGAAAGAGCGGTTCGTGAAAGCTTACGGCGCTTCACCCAAGTTCCTAAACGATATTGGAATGGAGTGCAAAGGGATGGAGTACTCAGAGTATGTCACCAAGGAGTCGCTCGCAATGCAAGGAGGCTATGGCCTGGCGCTCAAAGGACCACAGCATGACGAAGCCTGGTTGATTTTTATGGATATGGTCAATAATCAGATCCCCACCTTCGAGGATAAGGCGGAGGCACTGCATTACTTCCCGATGTGGCGTACCTGGTTTGGTCTCGTGGGCTTATGTAAGCTACCCTGGAACGACATCGAACCGGCGGATAACCAGACTCGTCATGGCGGTATTGAGTCAGCGAAAGTTCCAGAACATGTGCGCAATTATTGCGAGCTTTTCTCTGGAATCACCGGAACAGAGGTGACGCCCAGTGATCTCATCCTACAATCAGAAAGAGTGTACAACTTTCAGCGCGTATTCAATCTGCGCATGGGCTATGGCCGCCGCGCTCAGGATATGATTCCTTATCGTTCCGCTGGTCCTGTTACGGAACAAGAATATGAATCGCGCAGTGACCGCTATGATGCTCAGCTCAGAGACAACGTTGGCATCGACCCCGGCAGAATGACAATAGCCGAAAAAGTGCAGGCCTTACGTGCTTTCCGTGAGGACCAGTATCAGAAGCTTTGTGATGCAGCCTATAAGCGGCGGGGGTGGAGCAATGACGGTATACCTACAATTGATACCTTAAGGCGATTGGGGATTGATTTCCCTGATGTGGTAAGACTTGTCGAGGTAGAGTAGTAGGAAAGAGAGTTATCAGTTCTCAGTTATCAGATCGTTCGTAGCGTCGGGTCTTGTGCCCGACGTTAAAGATAACGTTGCTAGAATGCGTAGACCGTTCGTGGCGTCGGAACCTGTGTCCGACGTTAAAGACACCGGATCAAGTCCGGCATGACAGTATCCCCTGGATCGGGGTCCAGGGCAGGCGTCGTCATTCCGGCAGACCCTGGATCGAGTCCAGGGCAGGCGCCGGAATCCAGCGTAGTAGTAGCTCTACGTTACTCACCACTGTTTTTCGGCTCTTCACCGTCTTTCGTCGTTCGACCTTGGACCTTGAACGTTGGACTGGTTCTATCTTATTTACTCGCCTTTCCTCGACTCCCGACTGTCTTTTTCCCTTCACTCAACGAACCCAATGAACTCAATGAACCCTACGAACCCTTGTTCCCATTCAACTATTCAACCAATCAGCTATTTGACTCGCCTTTGCGTTTCCCATTTGACCATCCGCATACAGTTGCGTATGCAGTTCCAAATTAGTGGGATAGGTTGTATTTACTGTGGATAGCTATCCTTTCCTGTTAGATTACTGTTCGGGAACAGTTCAATTCATTGTTTTTTGACATGTGAAGCATATTTGAGTATAATTTGATTGGTGGTGAGATGTCTTACGAAGCTGAACAAATCAAGGTATTGGAGGATTTGGAAGCCGTCCGCGTGCGACCGAGTATGTATATTGGAAGCACAGGACAACCCGGGTTAATGCATCTGATCCAGGAAGCTCTTGATAACAGCATCGATGAAGCGCTTGCTGGCTATTGTACAAAGATCAAGGTTACTGTCCATAAAGACAATTATGTGAGCGTAGCTGACAACGGTCGCGGGATGCCTGTGGGAATCCACCCCGAGGCTGGTATCGGAGCAGTAGAACTGGTAATGACCACCCTGCATGCCGGCGGGAAATTCGATAACAAGAGCTACAAGGTAAGTGGTGGACTACATGGAGTCGGTATCTCTGTTGTAAACGCTCTCTCTGAACACGTTTCTGTAGAAGTATCGCGAGATGGAAAGCTATACCGCCAGGAGTTCTGCCGAGGGAAGAAGCTGAGTGAGTGTAAGGTGGTGGGGAAAAGTAGTGAAACTGGGACAAAGATTACCTTTCTCCCCGACAGTGAGATTTTCGGAGAAATCAACTACAACCTCCCGAGGCTTTCGCACCGCATGCGCGAACTCTCTTATCTGAATGGGGGACTCCTAATAGTACTGGAAAACGAAGAAGCCGGAGTTACTCGTCGGTTTCAGGCAGAAGGAGGGATTGCTTCTTTTGCGAAGGAGCTTGCTTCCAGCAAAGGACCTCTTCACAAGAAACCGATCTATATTTCAGGTCGAGAAGCAGGGTCAATCATAGAAATTGCGATGCACTTTACGGAAAGCTACGACGAGTCAATCTTTGCTTTTGCGAACAACATAAACACTGCTGATGGTGGAACACACCTGACAGGATTCAAGACAGCCTTGACAAAGTTTCTGAACGAATACGGTCGTGAGAAGAAGATCCTGCTCAAGAAAGAGGTCAACCTGCGCGGATCAGACATTCGAGAAGGCTTAGTTGCGATAATCAGCATAAAACTTCACAATCCTGAGTTCGAGGGACAGACTAAGACCAAGCTAGGCAATCCAGAAGTGGCAAGTCAAGTAGCATCTATCGTGCAAGAGCAACTGCCTCTTTACTTTGCGAAGAATCCCAAAGTTGCTCGTACAATCATTGAAAAATCTCTTGGAGCCAGTAGAGCACGAATGGCAGCCGCGAAAGCTAGAAAGATGGCTCGCCGGAAAAACGCGCTCTTCTCCTCAGCACTACCTGGAAAACTCGCCGATTGTTCCAACTCTGATCCGGCTCAAAGTGAATTGTACATTGTGGAAGGGGACTCCGCGGGCGGCAGCGCCAAGCAGGGCCGTGATAGATCATTCCAGGCAATTCTTCCCTTGCGTGGAAAGATCCTGAATGTGGAGAAAGCACGTTTGGCGAAGCTCCTTGATAACACGGAACTGAAATCAATTATTACAGCTTTGGGTACAGGGATTCGTGAAGGCTTCAATGCTGATAAACTTCGCTACCATAAACTGATTATCATGGCCGATGCGGATGTTGACGGTGAGCACATCTGTACGCTACTACTTACCTTCTTCTACCGTTATTTCCGTTCACTGATTGAAGCGGGTTACATATACATCGCACAACCACCTCTCTATCAAGTTAAGAAAGGGAAAAAGAAGATCTATCTCTACACAGAGAGTGAGATGGGGCGCTTCCGAGCCGAGAACAATGGCAGTCTTTCTGTAAAACGGTTCAAGGGTTTGGGAGAGATGAATCCCGACGAGTTATGGCAGACTACAATGAATCCTGATAATCGTACTCTAAAGAAAGTGGAGATTCGGGAAGCGCTGGAAGCCGATGAGATATTCTCTACGCTGATGGGAAATGATATTGCGGCGCGTCGAGATTTCATCAAGGAAAACAGCGACAAGATCACAAGCCTTGATATCTGACACAACGTAGTGGTTATGCGGAAAGCGCCTCAAGGCGCTTTACTGAAAGGGCCTTTGTTTTATCAACCTTGTACGTAGCAATGAGATAAGTACGCCTCAAACAGTAGTTTATCGAGGAAATGGGAAGGGAATACGTCTTTAGTCCTGGATGTGAAGTTGCAGGCGATGCCGACACTTAGTGAACTGTCGAGATCTATTGCGCGGGCACCTTGTTCAACCTGGGACGAAGTAATCATCTCAGGAATTACGGAGGATTCGCGCCGTGTCCAATCGGGTTATCTGTTTGTTGCAATCACCGGTTATCTCGACGATGGCCATAGGTACATAGATGAGGCAATTGCGCGAGGGGCATGCGCCGTTGTCGTTGAGCGAGCCACTACCTGTTCAGTTCCACTAATCTGTGTTAGCGACGCGAGGTTAGCCTTATCACATCTTTCCGCCGCGTTCGCCGGAAATCCAACGCGCAAATTGTTCACTGTTGGCGTTACGGGAACAAACGGGAAGACCACAGTATGTCACTTTATTGCGCATGTGCTGGGAGAGGTGAAGACCGCGCTTGTAAGTACAGTTGCCAACGAACAGCGAAATCTGCATGCGGTTACCACTCCCGGAAGCCCAATTATCCAACAACTTGCAAGGATCGCGCTACTAGAAGGCAAGGCGAACTTCGTATTGGAGGTTTCCTCGGCCGGTCTCATCCTCAAACGCGTTGCGGGAGTAGATTTTGATGTTGCCGTATTCACCAATCTTACGCATGATCACCTTGACTTCCACATCGATAGAAGACGATATCTAGATGCCAAGCTCCTTCTGTTCCGGAACTTGAAAGCAGGCGCCTGTGCTATCGTCAACATAGATGATCCCGCTTCAAAGGAAGTAATAGCCTCTACAAACGCCACAGTGGTAACCTACGGTGTTCACCGTAGCGCGGATTTTCGAGCGATGAATATCTCCTATGACCCCCAACGGACAGTATTTACACTCCACGCCAACAACAACAGAGTAATTACAGAATTACATCTTCCTGGAGAACACAACGTGTACAATGCTGTTGCAGCAGCAGCAGCAGGCAATGCTCAAGGGATGTCCCTACAAGCGATTTGTGACGCGCTTGGGGAAACTCATAGTGTTCCAGGTCGCTATCAGTTCTTTCGAGCGAATAATGGGGCAACTGTGGTTGTCGATTTTGCGCATAGCCCTGATTCTCTGGAGAAGATGCTCCAGTCACTTCGCCCATTTCACAGGAAAATCATATGTGTCTTTGGTTGTGGCGGCGAGTGCGATGCGGAGAAACGCCCTATGATGGGGAAGATCAGTGGAGAACTTGCTGATTTTAGTATTCTTACAAATGATAACCCAAAAACAGAAGATAGAGAAGAAATCATTGCTCAGATTGAGAAAGGTATACAGGCAACTACTGGCGTGTATGAAAAGATTGTGAGCCGTCGTCAAGCCATTCGGCGGGCCATTACTATTGCCGCATCAGACGATGTAGTCCTACTTGCTGGTAAAGGGCACGAACCTTATCAGATTGTTGGGCATGAGTTTGTTCCTTACAGCGATGCTGCTTTCTTGCGGGAAGAACAGCTAGCAGAGTGACTGA
>DAOVAR010000080.1 GCA_030670905.1 Candidatus Bipolaricaulota bacterium | reverse complement strand
GGATCCGGACAATCCATTTCTCAAGGGATTAGCAGCCTACGGATATTCAATGCTGGGGCATACGGATCAGGCAATGAACTTGGCTTCTTCGGTTATCGATAATATCGACGAGGATACTGCAGCTCATAATGAAGCATTAGGGATTGCCAAAGCCTGGGCATTGCTCACTATGGGAGAATGTGAGCGAACAAGCGGGAACACCACTGATGCAATAGCCTACTTTGAGCAGGCTATCTCAGTGGGATCTTCACTTTCAACGCCTTATGCAGCCCTTGGAGATATCTATCTTTCATTAGGCAATGTGGAGGAAGCCGAGATTTTGTATGACGTCTCTCTCGATATTGACCCAAAATACAATAGATCTATTGCTGGAAAAACCCGATCTCTTTGGTATCAAGGTAAGTACAACGAGGCAATTGTATTACTTGATGACGCATTACAGGAAAATCCGGAAAATCCTTTCCTACTTAAAGAACTTGGTATCGTTTTATTTGAGGCACAACAATATGAGAATGCGGAGCAAACATTCAGACAAGGACTAGAAAGTATGCCTGGAGATCCCCTTTTATGGGTTGAATTGGGAAATGCGCTCGATATGCAAAACAAGTTTGACGAAGCCGAAGAAGCGTACCAGAAGGCTATATTATTAGGCCCAAATCAATCCTTATTGCATTATAACTATGCAATTTGCCTTTTTCGTCAAGGGAAGTTAGAACAAGCTCTTGATGAAATCGTTATTGAGGAACAGCAATTTGCAATCACTTTACCAGATATCTATTGGTCTAAATCTGAGATCCTCAGTCAATTAGGCAGAGATGAGGAAGCAGCCATTGCGTTTGAGAAATACCAGCAGATGCAATCCGGAGAAGGAGAATAGAGCCTTCTCTCCTCACGGAATATCATGATGTAAAATTGCCGCACATATCTGGCACTCACCCTCAAAATTGAGAATTCCATACGATCCTTGGAGCAATCACCCAGTGAGGGTCTCCGATAGCATTGTTAGACCAATTTTCATGGCATGCAACGGACGCCGAGAGCTGGCGAAAATCTACGTTTGGAGTCTGGCAGTTGATGTGCGAGAATGATTGTAGCGAGTCTGCCGTAGCAGCTTAGCTCCCAGCCATTAGGCGAGCCGATGTTGCTTGCTTCCATTGAGATAGAGGCAAAGGTGTTATGAGTAACGATATACAGAGCCTCCTGCAGGCTTATTACGAGCGATCTTTTCCCACCAAGGAGGGGGTCCAGGTTAGAAACCTGGTCAACATCACTGGAGGATGGGTTTTCCGCATATATGCGTTTGATGTAGAGTACGGTCCGACTGAGGAACGCCAGCGCGAGAGGCTGATCCTCCGCATCTGCCCCGCAGACGACGCCCGTGCTGCGTTGGCGCACGAGTTTCACAGTCTACGCCAATTATACGATGTCGGTTATCCAGTGCCGCGGGCATTGGTCTTAGAAACGGATGATTCCCTCTTTGGGCAACCTTTTATCATCATGGAGAGAATCGAAGGACAGGAGCTGTGGTCGCTTTTGTTCGACTCGCCAGAGAAGAAACAGCAGGAGTTGCTGTCCCTATTCTGTGGACTACTCGTCCAGTTGCATGAGCTGGATTGGCGATCCTTCGTCGAGGACACGACACAATATGAGATGGGGGACCCTTACATCATTGTGGATCAATGGTTGAGAGGAGCACGCGACCTTCTTGAGAAATCCGACAAGCCAGATTTTCTCCCCATCGTGAATTGGCTAGAAGAACGGCGGGATGAAGTGCCGTGCCCACGACCATCGGTGATTCACGGAGATTTTCATCCGGGAAACATCCTACTGCGGCCTAATGGGTCAGCTGTAGTTGTTGATTGGACCTCTCTCGGTGTAGGTGACCCGCGTAAAGATCTGGCTTGGACGCTGTGCCTAATGGATTTCTACAAAGGCGCGGCGTGGCGCACTCGCACTCTGCAGGAGTATGAACGTCAGGCAAGGAGCAAGGTAGAGCAGATAGAGTGGTTCGATGTGGCAGCCTACACTGGTAGATTGTTTCAGGCTGTGTCCCTACTATCAGGGGAACGTGAGAAGATGGGGTTACTTCCTGACGCTGAGACGGAAATAAAACAGGAGATGGGAGCGGTTAGGAGGATCTACAATCGCTTACTTAATAAGACGAGCGTTAGGATAACTGAAGTAGAGCAGTTGCTTACAACGTTCTCTTGAGCGGGTCTGTGTATATCAAGCTGTCCTTACAAAGGCCCCTCTAACATCGGGTTGGAGCCGGCTAGCCTAATCGCGGCGCAGAACGAGGGCAACGTAGTTATGCGAGGGGTCTTCTAGCCAAAGCTCTGAAGTAAACTCGGCTGGCGGCTCAACCCGGTCTCGTTGGGTGGCCACTGCTCTCGCACCCTGTAAAAAATTTAAAAGGATGATTAAATGGACGTTAAAGTCCTGGTGGCCTACGCCACTAAGTATGGCGCGACGGCGGATATTGCCGAGAAGATTGGTCTAGTACTTCGTCAAGCAGGTTTGCATACCGACGTGCTGCCTACGGATAGCGTCAGCGATCTCACCTTGTACAAGGCGGTTGTCCTGGGGAGTGCGGTTTACGCGGGTCAATGGCGCAAGGAGGCGGTGAGGTTCCTGGGGGCCAACGAGAAGACGATGGCTGAGCGACCGGTGTGGCTCTTTTCTAGCGGCCCCACGGGTGAGGGAGATCCAGTGCAGTTGATGAAGGGCTGGCGCTTCCCCGGGGCACAGCAGCCCATTGCTGATCGCATCCAACCCCGCGACATCGCTTTCTTCCATGGTGAATTGGACATGAAGAAACTCAGCTTTGCTGAGAAGCTGATCGTCAAGGGTATTAAGGCACCGGTCGGCGACTTCCGGGACTGGGATTCCATCACTTCCTGGGCCGCGGCCATCGCCGATGAGCTGAAGCAAACGGTCCCATAACCATTAGGTACGCAATGAGAATGACCGCAGTGGAAAAGAGAGATTGATCTTATAATCGATTAATTCGCCGGCTCTCGCTGCATCGTCCCGGTACAGGTAAACTTTTTACTGGACCTTCGGCCCTAGGATCCCGCCTCACTTTGTTCACGGGACGAACACCGGTAAGACCATCCGGTGCGAACGGCGGCCTTCGGCCTTGCCAGGATCAAGTCCCGTCTCGCTCTGCTCGCGGGATGAACGATCAAGCCCAGTCCCGTCTGCGCGGGACGAACGGTCGAGCTGGATGAACGACTTGATGAACGATCTCACTTTATTCGCGGGACGAACACCGGTAAGACCATCCGGTGCGAACGGCGGCCTTCGGCCCTAGAAGATCACTAGGACCTTCGGCCCTGGAACCTTCGGCGGACGTTGCTAACCGCGTGGAAACGAGTGGAGGAGTCTTGAAGCGTCGTTGAGTCCCAACATTAGGTAGCGCTTCACAATCAGCTTTTGGCACGGATGGCATGGAGTAAGTGTCAACAATCTAGAAGTAGAAATGAATAAGCGGGAGGAATAATGGTTAGCTTTTTACAAGTTCTGGGTGGTCTAACCCTGTTCTTGTTTGGCATGCGTATGCTCAGCAGCGGCATGGAGAAAATTACTGGGGACAAGATCCAGGAATGGCTGGAACGCATGACCGTCAGGCGGCTTAAAGCAGCCGTATTTGGCGCCGGCGTTACCGCAATTATTCAGAGCAGTAGCCTGATGATGACCACTATTATCGGTCTCATCAACACTAACCTGATGACTTTAAAACAAGCGATTGGCATGATGATGGGGTTTGAGATCGGAACGACAATCACCGCTCAGATTGCTGC
>DAOVAR010000038.1 GCA_030670905.1 Candidatus Bipolaricaulota bacterium | reverse complement strand
TCTAATTCAGAACATGATTGGGATGCACTATCCGCAGGATCTCTTTTACCCGCTGATTGGAGGTGTTGCTTTCTCTCTCAATTTCTACCCATGGAACGACCGACTGAAGCCAGAAGATGGCGTCGTTCGTTGTGTCATTGGCGTAGGAACACGGGCTGTTGGCCGCGAGTACGCGCGCGTTTTTTCACCTGAAATTCCGGGGTTGCGACCAGAGGGCTCAGATGTGGATACGATAGTACGTTACTCGCAAGAAACGATTGATGTTCTTGACATGAACGGTGGAGAGCTTAGCCAAGTACCTCTTTCCAAGCTACGGAATCCTCTATTGCAGAAGGTTTGTTCAGTATTGAGCCCCGAGGGATCGATGAGTGAACCTGTTTCTATCTTGCCGTCTGAGGGACGGTACGTAGCTTCATTCAACCGTTTCATCAACAGAAACACTATAATGCCATTTGTGCCACTCATGCATGATCTCCTCTCCGGTTTGCAGGACTTGTTTGGATTACCAGTTGATATCGAATTCGCTATCAATTTTCAGCTAAGTGAAGATGGTTCTGAGGCTCCTCTCTTCTATTTGCTGCAAGCAAGACCTCTTGGTGGCCGACCGCAACATCGGCGGGTTTCACTTCCGCCATCTTCAGCCACGAGGACTCTCCTTACGTGTAATCGCGTGTTAGGAAATGGAAAACGCAAGAGAATCAGGCACTTGATCTTTGTGGATCCTTTGACTTACTACTGGAACGAGGCCCACGCAATTGCTCGCAGAGTGGGAAAGATCGACCAGCAGCTGAATGGTGAGAAGTATGTTTTGATTGGACCTGGGCGATGGGGAACTTCAAATCCGCAACTAGGGGTGCCCGTGCAATATGGGGAAATCACAGGCGCATGTGCTATTGTGGAGATGGCCACGAAATCATTCTCCCCAGAACTCTCTTATGGCACGCATTTCTATGCTGACATGGTAGCAAGCAAAGTACTCTATCTTCCATTTGACGCGGAATTGGGGGATCGATTTAACCGGGTGTTGCTGGAACAGCAGGAAGTTCGGTTCTCTGATTCCTGGGTAACGCACTTCTATATTAAGGATGGACTGGATGTCTATGTTGACGGAGAGGGAAAGCAAGGCCTGATCTGCCTACACAGGAGAAGAGCGACAACCGCCTTGAAGGATATCAACAAGAGGTAGCTTGTTTGTTGCTGGCAATTTTGAGGAGGAAATCTATATGAACACTACCCTAATTTACTCGTCGCTGACTGGGAACACCCGCAAAGTCGCCAAAGTGATGGCTCAAGAACTAGGTGTCGAGATGAGGCGTCCTGGGGAGCTTACGGACTTGGAGGGTGTTGAACTCCTGTTCCTAGGAAGCGGGGTCTATGCAAATCGCCCTGCGCGCTCGTTACGGCGGTTCTTGAGCAAGCTATCGAGCCTTGCTGAGATAAAGGTTGCTCTATTTGGAACCTATGGCTTCAGGCCAAATCAGCTTGACTGGCTGGCAAAATGTGTTGGGAAAAAAGGCGGAGAGGTGTTGGGTCGTTTTAGCTGCAAAGGGCGAAGCTGGGATACCCTGGGATTAATTGGGCGCGGTCATCCAAGTGTGCCTGAATTGGAAACTGCTGCTGCCTTTGCGCGACAGATCCGTGTGCGCGCAGAAAACCCATGAGAGGTTTGCAGGCTTTATTGCGGGGAATTGGCTAGGACAAGCAATAGGTTTCTTCACAGGGTTAACACAATCTCACAATAACTCCTTCACAACTTTACTATAGGATTTAGGTAAATAGTGCAGGAGGTACACCGTGAGAAAATCCACCTTTACGATTCTAATTGTTGTAATCATGGGGTTATGTGCTGCGCTGCCGGCAAGCGCCCAGGTAGAAGGCTACGCAGGGGGAAGCGAAGCCAATCTAGCGCTTCTCATACTCATAAACAGATTGGAACTGACTACTGGTCAAATGCAGCAGATACACGATATTCTGGTTGGCATCCTTGATGAGGCGAGCGCGATTTCGGGAAAAAGGGAAGCATTTGCCCAAGAGATGCTCCGATTCGATGGTAGCGCGGAGAAGCTTGACGCAAGGCTAGAAACATTTCGCACTCAGATAGAAGGCAATTTAGGCGCCCTGAGGGAGAATACCCAAAATGCGGTAGACGAACTAACAACAATTCTCACTGTCAAGCAGGGAGACATCTTACGCAGTAGCCTGAGGGGGCTTGTCGCGAGACGCCTAAGCGAGCCAAGCAGGGAAGGCAACGTAGCTCGGCAAAGGATGATAATAAGAATTGCCCCACAGGGTGAAGGAATACACCTGCAGGAGCTCAGAGAGTTATACAAGCGGTTTGGCTACCGGGAAGAGAAAGTTGGTACAAGGGAATTCATTGGAATGCGAGGTCAAATACAACAGCAGTTGATGGGAGACAGCCTCCAGATGAATGAGCGACTTCTTCAGCGGATTGTGGATATCCTGCAAAGCAAACTCAGCCTCAACCACAGCACCTGAGCAACACCTTCCCTTGGAAAGGAAAGCCCGCCGTGACGAGATCGCGGCGGGCGATCCTGTGGAAACAAAGTGCAACTGGAAGAGTCCACTGGCATTCCATGATTTCAATCATGGAATGCACGGATTGGGTCCTCTCATGAGCCTGTTAGTGGCAGTAGCTCTCCCGTTTCAAGAAGTATCTTCATCAATTGATAGGTCTCATCATCGGTTTCAAAGGTAATCCCCAGTGTTGTCTTGTCAATCCAGAACAAGGCAATTGCTCCATCACTGTTGGGAACCTTTTCCTTCTCTTCTGTTTCCCGGTTGTACAGATACACAGCTGAGTCCTGCTCATCTTCCACACTAACGTAAGCAAGCAGTGAACCGTCCGGGGAAAAAGCTGGCATTACGGCAAGCAGGGCAATTCTCCTGCCCGTCTCTTCTATCGTGTCTACTAGGTAGAGAGAGGGCGCATCGACCTCCACCTCAGGGTCAATAAGGAGTTGATCGTAAAGCGCTAGAGCTAAGCAGGTTCCCGAGGAATCCATATCCCAGAGAAAGCAGCCTAGCGCAGCGAGGATCTCTTCCATTTGCACGGTAAGGAGGAAGGAAGCAATCGGTTCCATTTCTCCTGTAGCAGGCACATAGGTAGAGACGCATGCCTTGGGAAATCCTTCGCTCTCATCCAACTGAATAACCGTAAGAGAGAGCTTAGAAACTGCCGATTGATAGCTAAGAACGTTACGAAGCAGACAGGTCTGGGTATCTTCTGCGCGGTCAAGGAGCATAAGCGCGCCAGATCCTTCGTCATCAAAGACCAGGTATGTAACATTACCCTCCGCGGTGAACGCCGCGTTTGTTATTGGTTCCACGGAGCTAAGCAAGGTCAGAGGATCAGAGTCTGCCCACGGGTCTGTTACGCATAGATTCCAAGCACTTGGCTCGCCCCACTCGCCGCCGAGCTCAGTCTCTCCAAACAAGAGTTCAGCACCATCTAGCGACCAATCAAGGGCACTGGCTGGAATAGCGGGGTCTGCCCTCTCAATTTGCGCAGTTCCGTCATCGCTCAGAAGAGTGAGTATTCCACCCTCAAGTAGAAAGTCATAGGTGCCAGTCTCATCGAGAAAAACGGCGATTGTTCCATCTGGCCCCACGGCTGGCTGATTTAGAGATAATCCACAACCAGAGAGGAATAACACAAGCAAGAGCAGAAAAGCAAGTAGTTTCATTGATATCATCTTCCTTGTCTCCTAGTTTTGTCATTTGATTATAGTTTGCTCTATGCATGAGAAACAACAGACACATACGAAATGCCATTATCGCTAGGCTATTTCGCCAATGCACAAACTCCATTTCAATTCGCTCTCATTTCATCTACGCGTGCCGAAAGGCTGTAGGCTATAGGTTGATATGTTTCCACGTACCCTGATGGAATTTCCAACTCATAACTACTCCAAGAAAAAGCCAGTAGACAAGCTCCCCTGACCACGCTCCCGTGATTCCCAAGCCCAGTTTGATTCCGAGGAAATAGGCTATGGGAAGATATAAGACGGTACAGACCACAAGCTCGGCAAGCATAACAAAACGAGTGTTTCCTGCTCCTTGTAATGCCCTACTAAGAACCACGCCAATTCCACCAAATGCCTGGATGACGCCAAGTAAGATCAATGGGAGCCGGCCTAAAGAAATCACAGCCGCATCGGGTGTATAGATCAAGAAGATCTGCCTAGGAATCGCGACGAATAGAATCCCAATGCCGCCCATCAGATATGCAGCTAGCTTTGCCGCTTCCCAGGCGTATCCTTCCGCCTTATCCGCATCCCTAGCGCCTAGGTTCTGGCCAACCAAGCTTGCCGCGGCAACAGCAATCCCGATTGCTGGCATGAGAGAAAGGCCAATTACAGAGCGGAGTACGTTGGTTGCCGCCAGCTCGGCAATTCCAATACGAGAGACAATGGAGAAGAAGATGAAAAAGGTTCCATGAGATAGGGCGCGCTGCCCCATTACGTGCAAAGACAGCCGGACGATAGGGCCAAACCAGGAGAGCGCCGACCTGATGCCCCGGTAAAGATGGTACCTTGCTCGATAGGGTCCTAGTGTACCAACCAACGTGAAGTAAATCATTCCAATTCCAGTTGCGATTACTGATGCCACAGCTGCCCCAGCCACCCCCATCCGTGGAAAGCCAGCGTGACCAAAAATAAGCAAGTAATCAAAGAGAATATTGGCGCCAGTGATTAGAATAGCAGAGGTCATCTGCCGTTTGGTGTGACCAATTCCATTGAAGAAACCAACATACACCTGACTAGTCAACAGGAAGAGTGCGGCAAGGAAACGATATCGTAGATACGTCTTCCCAAGGAGCCTTACTTCTGGGTCGGCTGACAACAGCGGAGAAACGGCCTCTGCAATCCAGGGTGCTGCAATAACAAGTGGAATTCCAGCGATCAAGGCCAGCAGCAGGCCCGCGTTCAGTACCTCGCCGCAGTGCCTGTAATTCCCCTCTCCGTAGCGACGGGATACAAGTGTTTGAACGCCAATCCCGACGCCTGCTAACGAGAAGACAATAGCGAAGTAGCCAACACCAGAGATTCCTGCAGCGGCAAGGGGGACTGAACCCAATCGGCCGAGCATCGCTGTATCGACTACATTCAGCAAAGTGATAGAGAGCATCCCTAGGGCAACTGGATAGGCAAGGCGAATAACGGCGCGCGATCGCACGGGATGAAGCCGCACTTTTTCCCAGCCAGCGGCAAGGAGAGCGAGATAGACGGAACCTTCTCTTCTACTACTGCCCACAAGTTCTCCTTTCACTGCCCTTTAGTCAAGGTATAGTTTTGCATTGTCCAATCTACGAAGGGTTTCCGCAACCTTTGTCTGAACCATGGCTTCCAATCCACCCGCCATAGAAACCGCACCTCACTCATAACTAGGGTTCCTCGCAGTCTAACGTCGGACACCCCAGTGCAATAGAATTGCACGGGACAAGCAGGTTCCGACGCAACGAACGATCTGAGAACTGAGGACTTCCTTTTTCCGGTTTCCTCTGCGTCCTCTGCGGTCGAATGACTTTGTTTTTTGGCAGTAAGGTGACTTTGTCTTTAACCCATTTTCTGCCTTCCTCTGCGATCATTGCGCCTGCCTGTGCCGGCAGGCAGGCAGGCCTTGAGTAAGTGAAGCGAACGAGTGAGAGAAAATTTTGTGCCAGTCGGAGCAGTTCGTGTTATCATTCCATAGAGATAAGAAAAGTTATGACAGAAGGAGAACGTGATGAACCGAATCTGTGAGATGCTTGGTATTCGTTATCCTATCTTCCTCGGAGGCATGGCACATGTGTCCCGGGCTCCGCTTGTCGCAGCCGTGTCGGCAGCCGGGGGATTAGGGATCATTGGCTCAGGGGGCATGTCACCTGAAGACCTGAGAGAAGAAATCAGCGCTGTGCGAAGGAAGACCGATACAGTGTTTGGCGTGAACTTGTTGCTCTTGGACCCGTACATCGATGAACAAGTCAATGTTGTGCTCTCTGAACACGTTCCCGTGGTAACAACTGGTGCTGGGAATCCAGCAAAATACATGGAATGTTTTGCGAAGGCTGGGATCAAGATTCTTCCAGTTGTTCCAGCAGTGGCGCTTGCTCGACGCATGGAACGAGCAGGAGCTGACGGAATCATAGCTGAAGGAACAGAGGCTGGCGGACATGTTGGCGAGGTAACAACTATTGTCCTTGTCCCGCAGATAGTAGATGCGGTTTCTGTGCCGGTCGTTGCCGCCGGCGGGATTGCTGATGGGCGTGGATTTGCTGCTGCAATCATGCTAGGCGCGGAAGGAGTACAAATGGGGACTAGATTCCTTGCTTCAGTAGAGGCGCCAGTCCACGACAACTTCAAGAATGCAATCCTAGCAGCCAACGAACGTTCAACGAGGGTCACCGGGCGGAGCTTTGGAGCGCCAGTACGTACTATTGCCAACCAAATGACCAAGCGGTTTGTCAATTACGAGAAAGAAGGTCGTTCATTCGAAGAGTTCGAAGACCTGGCTGTTGGGGGCTTGCAGCGCGCTGTCTATGAAGGAGACGTTACATCTGGTTCGTTAATGGCTGGACAGATAGCGGGACTTATCGCAGAAACAAGACCTGTAGAAGCGATCATCAAGGAGATGATAACAACGGCAAACAAGCTTCTACGGGAGGGAGCGCTATGAGTAAATGACAGTTGCCAGCCTCAAGACGCTACACAGCTTGGAATACGATCGCCTTAAAGAACTGCTGAAGAACTTCTGTTTTTCGTCGCTTGCCAAGCAAGCAATCGACGTTCTAGAGCCAACGGACGATCCAGTCTTAATAGAGCAGGGGATAGCCGAGACAAGAGAAGCTATGTTATTTCTCGAACAGGCGAGCAATTTCTCACTTGGCGGGGTGCGCGACCTTGCTCCTATGTTCCACGACATCAAGAAACATGTTTCATTGAATGGAGAAGAACTACTCGTGATTCTGCGAACGATCGAAGCCACGCGCGGAATTCGGGATCAGCTTACCTCACAAAACAAACTAGCTCTTCTCTGCGAATTAGCTGAACGCTTGTCTATTCCGAAAAGACTCGCTCAACAGATCTACGACACAATCGATGAAAATGGTGAGATTCGCATAGATGCATCGCCTACGCTTGCCAGGTTGACACGAAAGAAACAGACCCTTGAGGGAGAAATCCAGCACAAACTTCAATCGCTGATTGACCGTAACCCCGATTTGATAAGCGAGGCAGTGATCACTCGCCGCTCTGGCCGGTTGGTTATCCCAATCAGAAGTGGAGCAACTGGCGCGATGAAATTCGTGGTACACGATCGCTCCGCTACTGGGCAAACGCTGTACGCCGAACCGACTTCACTTGTGGCAGAGAACAATGCCATTGCAGAGTTGGAGAGCTCAATTCGTGAGGAAAGGTTGCGCATCTTGCGCGAGCTAACACAGGAAGTCAGAAGCGCAGAGCGCCTACTGTTGCGGAATCAGGCAATCCTTACCCATATTGATTTCCTCTTTACTCGTGCATTCTATGCCGCTGTTCATGGATGCGCATTTCCCAGGCTTTCGGATTCTATTTCCCTAATAGACGCACGCCATCCCCTCCTTGCGGAAGAGAAGGTAGTCCCAATTACCCTTTCCTTTGGAGATGATGCTCGAATGGTAGTTATTACAGGGCCCAATACCGGAGGGAAAACGGTAACCTTGAAGACAGTCGGCTTGCTGACGCTCATGGTACAATCGATCATCCCTATTCCTGCCTCACCAGACAGTGAACTTGCCATTGTCTCCAGGATACAAACCGATATCGGTGATGAACAATCACTAGAGCAGAATCTTTCCACTTTCTCCGGGCACATGCTAAATATCGTTGACGCATTGAGCGTTGCCGACAGTCACTCATTGATTCTTCTGGATGAATTAGGGGCAGGGACCGATCCGCAAGAGGGCGCAGCGCTAGGGCTGAGCATTCTAGAGGAACTGCTGGAGAAGAAGGCATTCGTTGCTGTTTCTACGCACCTCACAGCGCTCAAGTACTTCGCCATTCGCCGAGCAGCAGTAAAAACAGCTTCTATGGAATTCGACGTTAGTACACTGTCTCCAACCTTCCGGATAGTTGAAGGAATTCCTGGTCAGAGCAACGCTTTTGTCATCGCCCATCGCCTGGGGCTTGCTAATAGAATAGTGGAGCGCGCTCACCGCTTTCTTTCACAAGAACAGATCAAAACAGAAGATATCATCAGGGATCTTCAACGTACCAGACAGCAGATGCTCCATCATCGCAAGCAGCTTCAGACAGAGCTCTCTTCTGCAGAAGAGTTGAAAGAAACCTACAACCAGCGGCTTGCGTCTCTTGAGCAGGCGAAGGTAGAGGAACTTCCCGCGCGTGTGAGAAGGCTTGATTCCTTCCTTCGTCAAGGGCAAGAACGTATCGAGAAGCTGCTTGGCGCGATTAATGCAAATCGCCCAGAACAGGAGATAAGGGACGGGTATCAGCAGATTACGGGATTGCGGCAATCTCTTAACCAGGAAGAGGAAGAATTCACCGCTTCCCAGAAAGAAGGTGAGCAGATCGTACCTGAAGACCTGCGAAGCGGTGGTATTGTGTATGTTCGTAGCGTACGGGCAGATGGTCGGATCATCCAGGTTTCCCAGAAGGGAAGGGTCAGTGTGGAAGTCGATGGAATCAAGCTCCGTACTAATGTGTCGGATCTTGCGCCAGCAAGAGGAGCTCTAAAGACCAAACCGCGTAGTTCGAGGCTACAGCTCCCCGAACAAGATCATATCAGCCTACAACTCAACATACGCGGGATGACGATTAGCGAGGCATTACCCAAAGTGGAGACATATCTAGATCGTCTTCTGCTTACCGATATTAAACGGGCAAGCATCCTACACGGAAAAGGGACAGGTGCCTTGCGTGATAGCGTGCGCGATTACTTGTCTTCGTATTCTTCTGTCAAGAGTTATGGGCCGGCAACGCCACGCGAAGGCGGGGAAGGCGTGACAACGTTCGAGTTTGTGGAATAGGGGCAAACGCCGATTGAAAGCCCCTATGATTTTCGTTAAGATGGGCAGGTTACTATTTCTTGCATAGGGAGAGATCTCAAGCGTGGAAATAACTAGAGTAGAAGTACGACCAATGCGCAGTGAGGGAAATTTGAAGGCCTTTTGTTCCGTAGTCTTTGATGATGTGTTTATCATCCACAGCGTAAAAGTCATTCAAGGGAAAGAAAAGCTGTTTGTCGCCATGCCAAGCAGAGAAATTAAGGACGGAGAGTTCCGCGACACAGCACATCCCATCAACAACCAGTTTCGAGTAAAAATGGAAGAGATTATTCTTGCAAAGTACAGGTCCGTTGTTGGGGAAGAAGAGCCAGTAGTCTCAACCGACCTTAGTACAGAGGATCTTACCTTTAGGGCGTAGCCAAGCGGTAAGGCGGCGGCCTTTGGAGCCGTG
>DAOVAR010000032.1 GCA_030670905.1 Candidatus Bipolaricaulota bacterium | reverse complement strand
TGACCCAATGTAGGGGCAACCCTTGTGGTTGCCCTCGTATTGACCGGTACGACATCGTGGTCCGACGCCCCCACAATCGATCCATCATCGGACAACACGACATCATGGGCAGGCACAAGACCTGCCCCTACAACTACAACGTTATTATCGTCGATGATCATGGCATCGTTGCTCGTCAGGGACTGGCTGCTTTTCAAATAACTTGAGGGAAAAGATGCCTCGTACATTACCAGTGGAGAGTTTAAGGATGAGTTTCCCTCTGCCCCCGTATCAGGTACAGGGCAGGCTTATCAAGTCCGGCATGACGAAATACCCCGGATCGAGTCCAGGGCAGGCATCGTCATTCCGGCGAAAGCCGGAATCCAGCGTAGTAGTAGCCCTACGTTAGTCATTGCTGGCTTTCGACCTTGGACGTTGGACGTGGACCATGGTCTTCTCTGCCTTCCTCTGCGATCTCTGCGTCTCTGCGAGAGTCATATGCTTTTATCTCGCCCGTTCGTTTCACTCACTCAAGGCGCTAAGCTCGCCAAGGAAACATACTTAGCACCTTTGTCTTCACCCTGTTTCCTGTTTTCCTCTGCGTCCTCCGCGTACTCTGCGGTTAGATGTCTTTGCCTGGCAGTAAGTAGTCTTTGCTCTTAACCCTATTCTTGCATTCCTCTGTGGCCTCTGCGGTTAAGCTGTGTCTTTTCTCCTTAGTTGTCTTTAACGTCGGACACAGGTTCCGACGCTACACACGGTCTACATATTCTTGTGTTCAACTGACGACTCCTGACTGTTCTGGGCTTCTATATCCTCGAATCCCTCAATCGCCATTGTCTCTCTTTGGCGCTCTGTACGGTCCGGCCTTCAACGTAGAACGTAGAACTTTCAACGTAGAACGCTTTCAATTCCTTTCATCAAGGGAGAGAGAAGAGGTGAACGGTCAATTGATTTATTCTCTCCATTGTGAGAGTATGTTCCACAGACAATGAAAAAGAATTGTCGCTCTACACGAAGCGTGCTTCTCGGAAGCGGGGTTATTGTTCTATTGATAATATCCCTATTTATCTATTTCTTCGTCATTGCAGAGCGCATACCGGCTGGAGCCATCGTAGTTCCTCGCGATTTCCCCACAATGCAGTCAGCAATCGACCACGCACAGCCTGGAACGACAATCATTGTCAAGGCAGGAGAAGGTCCATTTCAAGGCCCGCTCCTCATTCACACCACTGGCCTAAAGATAGTTTCAACGAATGGGAAAGCTATTCTGGAATGTGAAGAGACAAAACCCGCAATTACCATTCGATCAGAAGGCGTAACGCTACGCGGTCTGGACATTCGTGTTTCCGGCATCGGAGTGCGAGTGGAGAATGCTGTCAACTGCTTACTGGAAGACACTGCTATTGAAGGAGCGCATCTAGGCATACAGGTCATCGGCTGCCATTCGAGTGACTTCAGGCGGCTTACTTTGAGTGACGGCGAGATTGGAATCCAGATGACATCTTCTAGCCGTAATACCTTGGAGCAGATCCAAATTAGCAGGCTTGGCGATGCCGGGATCAGGCTCATTGATTCCCGGTTAAACCGCGTGGAGAAAGTAACTGTAACAGAAGCCGACCTTGGCATTTCGCTAGAAGGAGGCTCAGAGAAGAATCAGATTCTCTCTTGCGACCTTCAGAACTGTGCTACGGCTGGCGTAAAGATCCTAGATTCAGAACAGAATACACTTACCAAAAACACATTTGATCGCGGCGCGAATGGCATCCTACTCTACTCCGCCAGTGGTAATACAATAAGTGACAATCAGCTATCCTACAGCTCGATACATGGGATCGCTCTTTACAAATCTAATCAAAATGTGCTCTCAGGAAATGATATCGTCGCTGCTCAGCAATATGGAACTTCACTTTTCGATAGCGACGAAAATACCCTTACACACAACAACATCGATAGATGTAAGATTGCGGGGATGAATCTCGAGAACGCCAAGAAGAACCTCCTGTTTGGAAACACGCTTAAGAGCAACATGATAGGTATTCAAGCCTTTACCGCGCACACAAATCGAATCCTGCGAAATGTAGTTCAAGATAGCTCACTGGCTGGAATCACGTTAACCCAAGGAGAAGGCAATCTGTTTCTGGATAATACAATAACAAAGAACTCATTCGGCATCGCGCTAATTGCGGCAAGTGGTAACCAATTGTTGCGAAACACAGTGACAGATAACTCCAGAAACGGTATTTCCTTCCTCAATGAGGCTCATCAGAATTTCCTTCAAGCTAACACAATCGAAAAGAACGATGCCGGAGTCCTGATCGCCTGTTCCTCTGGAAACACAATCGCGGAGAACTCTGTATCGGATAATAATACCGGAGTAATGTTGTTTCGACCTGGCTCCAGAACACAGGTTGATGCCAACTCCATCGCGCGCAACGTAACGGGAGTAGAGATCGCAGACAAGCTAGATAATGCAGATATCATACTGTCTGAGATGGGCTTGGACCTGCTTCCGGGAGAGGAAGATTTCCGCCTCATTCTCACAAACAATACCTTTGCCCAGAACAAGTCTTATGACATCCGGAACCAGACAGAGGAGACGATCTTTGCCGGAGGTAACTATTGGAAAGAGCTTCCCTTGAAAACAGCGGAAGAACAAGCTCGCGTATCAGGCAATGTCATACTGCCCAAATCGTCTTGGAAAGGGATTGTCGCAGTGGGAACAGAGAACTCTCTTGATCAAGTAATCATCGGGCGACTACTGCAGCTTGTTCTCGAAGAGGCTGGATTCAAGGTCATCGACCTCATTGGCTTGGGAGACGCAGAGAAACTCATGGAGGCGTTTCTGTCAGGAGATGTTGAACTTATTTGTGAAGACCCCAAGGTAGTTAACGCGTGGGGTATGTCAAGCACAGAAGCAAGAGTGTTCCCTCTCCTTGCTGTAGAGGACAAGCTATCGGTAGCCATCTCGCCACAATTTGCCAGTAACTTCACTGAGAAAACCACTTCCGAGTTAGCGCGCGTTATCGCGCAAGCTACCAGCGCGATAACTTTTGTAGTGCCAACAGCAATCTCAGAAAACGAGTTCCATGCTTTCACGTCCGCATACGATATGACAATCCCCGAGGAGAATGTGATCTGGACAGACAACATCGAGGAGACAGAGGCCGCCGCCAAACTACCCACAACAGACATAGGAATCGTAAGTAGAATTGAAGAAACTCTCTCCTTGATGGGGTTTGAGCTTCTGAGAGACGATAGAAACTTCTTTGAAGCTTCTCAAACGGTTTTCGTGTCGCAAGAAGACCTGCTTAAGCGTTATCCGGAACTAGCAACAATTGAGAAAGAGCTAAGGACACTCCTTACGACAGAGATCGTACACTCCTTGGCAACCAGGGTAAGGCTGCTGTACCTCGACCCCAGAGAAGTGGCCAGGGAATTCATGTTACAAGAAGGGCTCATCGAGCAATAGAAGGAGGGAAGAAAATGGGATCGAACAAAACCAAGCGTGTGCGGAATTGGATAGTGGTGTTTTTGGGATGTTTATCGAGAAAAATTCGACAACCGATCAACGCCACTACATCAAGCATCTATTACCGATCCTCTCTGCGCGTAAAGATCCTTGTTCCAATTCTCCTTGCTGGCCTCCTGGCAATTGGCCTTGTCTCGTGGTTTGCTTTTACTAGTCTGTACTCAACTATCGCCGGAATATATGAACAGCGAGCACGAAGCGTTGCCATGGTGGTTTCCAAGTCAATTCAACAGAAGGAATACATTCTGTATTATTCGGACGCGATCAACGCAGATATCGATACGCTGTTGAAGCGCTACGATTCTATAGTTGGGATCACAGTCATCGGAATGACAGGGAGAGGCTTACAAGTTGTTGCCAGCACTGACTCTTCCTCTATTGGCCTGCTCCTTTCAGAAGACGACCAGTATCAGCTCTCAGCGATCCGCGAGGTACAAGTATCACCGAAGCGGATCGCCGGCGAAGAATACCTGCGGGCCGACTACCCATTATTCGCAGGGGCGGACCTCGTCGGTGTTGTCTCCATTGACATGTCCCTTAGTGAGCGGCAGCAATACCTCACCAAATTATCATGGCAGCTGGGGCTTGCATTCCTTGCTGGTTTCCTCCTATTGGGGGGCCTGTTGTACCCTGTCCTTCAGCTAGTTATTACCCGACCCATTTCCCGTCTCGCGAACGCGACTCGAAGCATCTCGGAGAGAAACTATGATGTAGAGGTATCTCCCGGCCCAGCTAGAAAAGCCGGCATCCGCGTTCATGATGAGATAGCCAGACTCATCAGCGTATTCAACCTAATGACCAAGGTTATTCGGTCCCGTGAGCAAGCGCTGAGCGAGATGGTTGTTTTGGATGAACTGACAGGAGCCTATAACCTGTCCCACTTTCAACGTGTAGTGGAACAGGAACTAAGTAAAGGGAGACGCTACAAGCATCCTACATCACTCCTTTTGGTCGAGGTCAGAGGCGCTGAGCATCTGAACAAGAGAGACAAGGAAAGGATCCTTATCGGCACAGCAAACTTCTTGACCGCCAAGTTGCGGGCAGTCGATCCAATATTCCGTGTAAGCGATTATCGCTTCGCGGCATTGCTTCCTGAAACACCATCAGCAGGAGCGCGAGTAGCGAGAGATCGTCTAGAAAGAGAGACTCCTGATCTCATCCTATTGCGGGATCTCTCCCTCACTCTACTTATCAAGGATGTAAGCTGGAGCGAGCAAGATACTCCCCAAATAGACGACGCGTTGCGCCAGGCACAACTGCCACTAGACAGAGATCAAGGCTGACAATGAGGACAAGCTGCGGCGGCAACCGGATGCAAAGACCAATCTCTTCAGTTGTTCTATTACTTGTTGCAGGTTATCTGCTTACCGTGCCAGGGATAGCAGAAACTGCCACCAGTCTGGGGGCCGCGGTAAGCGAAATCGAGATTGAAGGCTTAGCGCCGTTTCAAGTATCCTTCAAGTTCCAAAACGACAGCAGCAAGAAACTGCTAAATGTGTATGGAAAAGTTGTCCTGATCAATCAATTCGGCAACCTAGTGCAGCAATTCGTCGTTGAACCATTTTCCGTGATCTTAGGAGATAGCTGTCCTGTGAAAGCAGCCAGTCGATGGGAGTTCCAAGAACCAGGTATCTACCTGCTACAGGTTACCCTGGATGCCAGCCTTGATACCCTGATTTCCGATTCGTTCGCATTTCGCATTGTGCCCATTAGTCTACCCTTAGAGCCCCCTCAACACCTTGAGGGAGAGGGCCTGTACACGGTTTCTCAACAGCCTGTCAACTGGGGTATTTCAAGAATTGGCGCGCCTCAGGCTTGGCAAACCACACATGGATCTGAAGAGGTCGTTGTTGCGCTAATAGACTCGGGAGTAGACTACAGTGTTCCAGAGCTCGCGCAAAGCATGTGGGTTAATAAGGATGAGATCCCAGATAATGGTATCGATGACGATGGCAATGGTTATGTCGATGACATACATGGGTGGGATTTCCGTGATGATGACAATAGCCCCTTTACGGGCACCAGGCTTCACTGGCATGGCACGTTCATCGCTTCGATCATTGCCGCCTGGCCAGGCAAGAATGCGATCGTAGGAGTCGCGCCAGGGGCAAAGATAATGGATATCCGCTTCCTTGATTCAGAGAACTTATTCCGTAAACGAGATTGCGAAACCTTTGCGCAAGCGGTCAACTATGCCGTTGATAATGGGGCTTCAATTATCAATTTGAGCATCTACTCGGACGACAAACCGTGCGCTGTTCTGGAGCAAGCCCTCCAACGCGCGGGCGAGAAAGGAGTGATAGTTGTCGCCATCGCGGGAAATGACGGCATGTCACAGGTTAGTTATCCGGCAAAGTACGATTTTGTGACAGCGGTTTCCGCGATCAATGACAGTGATCAGCTAGCTGAGTTTAGCAACTATGGGAGTGAGATTGTGCTTACCGGCCCCGGAGAGATGATTACATCACTCATCCCTGGAGGATTTCTGGCCACAAAATCTGGTACTTCATTTGCCGCTCCATTTGTATCCGGCACATTGGCGTTAATCCTTTCCGCGGATCAAAATATGACCGGAGCCCAAGCAGTAGCCTTGCTGAAAGAAAGCGCAACTGATTTAGGAGCAGCAGGTCATGATAACTACTTTGGTTATGGGCTGGTTAACGCTGATGCTGCCGTGTCAAAGTAGACACCCAGATAACAACCTGCGCTTTGCGCAGTAACACAGGCCTGGCGACAACAGAAACTTGTTCGCGTCAGGTGAGATCGCCCATATTAGACCAGACCCAGAAGTTGATCGATCTCGCGTTTATTGAAACCAATAACCATGTTGCCATCGATATCAAGCACTGGAACACCCATCTGCCCGGTTTTCTGCATCATTTGTTCAGCTAACGCGGGATCGGCGGAGACATCTATCTGTTCAAAGTCGATTTCTCGTGCTTGTAGGTATTCTTTTACCGCTACACACCAAGAGCAAGTTTCCGCGGTATAGAGTGTGACGCTGTGGCTCATCGCTCCTTCTCCTCTTATACGTACGAATACCTTCAATCCTTCTACATACTTCAATACCCAATCAGCGATCTACCGCTTTTTCAATGATGCGTTCGATGTCAATATTTGTGCGAATCAATTCCAGGGCGATTTCCAAGCGACTGCCGCGACAAAGGCAAGAATGGCCAACTAGTTGTTCGCACAATTCGGCAGCAGGAATAGTGTCCTGCCCAACTACCATAACTGGGATCTTCTTTTCTTCGGCTTTGTCTACGACTGTCTTAGTGGGATGAATGTTTCCGGTCAGGATCAAACAACGCAGGCCGGGAGCTTCCAGTGCGGCAAGCTGGATATCTACTCTGTCCCCTCCCGTGATCACGGCAAAGTCAGGTGTACGACGAAATCCACGCAATGCCAACTCTGGCGACATCGCGCCAATCAAGAAATGCCCCACCGGTCTATGTAATGGAGCTTCAGTTACTAGCCTTCCGCCAAGCCTCTCCACAATCTCCGTCACGCTTGCATAGTGTAAACGATGATCGTAAGGGACGATTCCCAAAACTTCAGCCCCCCGCTCAGCAAGAAAAGGAACAAAGACATCGCTAACCAGATCAAGCTCGGAACCCATGGATACTTCGTTTAACACAACTCCTAACAAACGCTGACCTGGATCAAGGAAGCGAAGAGCACACAGGATTCTATCCACCGCTTCTTCACCATCATAGCGAGTGAACATGAGAATATCGGCATCAAGCAGTTCAGCCAGATCAAAATCACTTAGCCCCGCCCCAACGCCAAGCCCAAGAAAACGCCGTCCCTCTATCAAGGCAACCTCACACTCCCGCGTAACTCGATTGAAAGAATCCACAATGCGTTTACGAAAACCTCGATCTCCTGATTGGATTGCCTCCAGCAGGAAGGGGCCTTCTAGGGCTACTGGGGCAGTATCATCCATATCATCCTTCAGCCCAAGAACCGAGTGAATCGCTTCTATGTCCTGATCGATTGGCTTGCCCGTAACATACGATACATTGGAGCTTATTGGTTTCATATACGAGAAGGGAATCCCTCTCTCTTTAAGAGTCAGCCCAATACCCATGGCAAGCATGCTCTTCCCTGCCCAATTCTCTGTGGACACAATCAATATGGACTTCATAGCTTGACCTCAATCAATCCTGGTTAGTTGTCTTAGTTCCAAAGAATAGTGGGAAAGAACCAACAAGGCAAGAGGTCTCTTCTCGAATACTCCATAGAATCTTCACTTCCTACTCACCCAATTTCCATAAACCAAGACTACGCTGAAACAGAAACCACTAGATCAGGTATGGCTATCGCCTCTTTCCAGTCCTACAAATATCGCTATAATGAGAAATACAATGAAACGAATCTTGATTGTCGATGATGAGAAGGAAATTGTAAGAACCGTGCGGGCTTACCTGAACAATGAAGGGTTCAAGACATATGCTGCCTATGACGGCGAGCAAGCCCTGCGCGCATGGGAGGAGAAGCAACCGGACCTAATCGTGCTTGATCTGATGCTCCCCAAGCTAAGCGGAATAGATGTAACGAAAGAGATTCGCAAGAAATCAAACACACCAATCATTATGCTCACTGCTAAGGCGGCTGAATCGGATCGGATCGTAGGCCTGGAGCTCGGGGCGGATGACTACATTGTGAAGCCATTCAGCCCTCGCGAGCTTGTCGCCCGCGTTCGAGCGGTCCTCAGACGGATCGAAGGAGTGGGAAGCGAGACGGAACACATAGTCAAAAGTGAGCTCAAGATCAATCTTAAAACCCGCGAGGTAAGGATCAGGGAAGAGGAGATAAGGCTCACTTCAACTGAGTTTGACTTGCTCGCCTTTCTTGCTCAACATGCCGGACAGGTATTCACACGTTTGCAGTTGCTGCATGAAGTGCAGGGTTATACTTATGATTCATTCGCTCGCACAATTGATACACATGTTAAGAACTTGAGGCGCAAGATCGAACTTGACGCGAGAACGCCGCAGTATATCTTGACTGTGCATGGAGTGGGTTATCGCTTTGCCAGGGAGCCATAGATGAAACAGCGATTCCCTTTTGCCATCAAGCTCGGTCTGTCATTTGCCATCGTCATTCTTGTCTCCGTTGCCCTTGTTTACTTCTTTACGGCGACAGGAATCACCACTAGATTTGCCGCGTTCAGCGAACAGAACAAGCAACAGATAGCTCGGCAGGTGTGTAGTCTACTTGGTGAGTACCGGGCACGGACCGGGAATTGGATCGGAGTAAATCAGCTTCTGTCCTCCCAACAAACGATCTTGATCGGGGGTAAACTGATCGTGCGCCGGACTTTTCTTATCCCGGGTTCTTTTTCCCTTGCCAATGAACAGGGTGCGGTATTCATATCCACAGAGCAGAACCAGGTAGGAATAACCCTTTCTCCTAGCCAGATGGACGAAGGAATTCCTATCGAAGCGAACAACGCGCGAGTGGGAACACTGTTGCTCTATAACGTAGGAACAGCTCTTGCCCCCGCCGAAGAAGAGTTCCTGACTTCTGCCAAGCGCTCGGCTTTACTGGGAGGAGCTATCGCGTTCGGGCTGGCGCTGCTTCTTTCCGTCCTTCTCATCTCAGAAGTGCTTTCTCCTTTACGCGTCCTAACTCGCGCTACTGAACAAATCGCTCGCGGCGACCTTACTCAACGCGTGAAGCTGAAAGCAAGGGATGAGTTTGGTCAACTTGGAGACTCCTTCAATCGAATGATAAAGAATCTACGCCACTCTGAAGAAATTCGGCAGAGCATGACCGCGGATATCGCTCACGAACTGCGCACCCCAGTGACAATCATCCAGGGGAACCTGGAAGCAATCCTCGATGAGATCTATGAGCCAACAACTGATACCATCGCGCCAATCTACGAAGAAACGCTTCGCCTTGGCCAATTGATCGACGACCTGCGCGACATTTCACTGGCCGAAGCCAAGGAACTACAGCTTAATATAGAGCCAATAGAGGTGGTCGCCTCGATCAAGCAACTGGTGGAGACCATAAGTGCGTCACTTGACCAAGGACCACAAATTCGCGTCGAGGCCAATTCTACAATTCCACAAGTGCCCGTTGATCTAAAGCGATTCCAACAGGTATTGGTCAATCTGCTAACTAATGCGCTACGCTTCACCCCCCAACAGGGCACGGTTCATATTCAGGTATTGCGCAAGGACCAAGAAGTGGAGGTGCGAGTAGCTGATAGCGGGCCAGGAATCTCTCCCGAGGAGATTCCTCATCTGTTCGAGCGCTTCTACCGAGGAGACCAGGCACGCAGTCGCGGACAAGGAGGCAGTGGCCTTGGCCTGGCGATCAGCAAACAACTAATAGAGGCACATGGGGGTCGGATTTGGGCAGAGAATGACCCGAGCGGCGGGGCAATCTTTGTTATCCGTCTTCCGCTCGCTTGAACTACAGTGCGGTAAGCCATAAGATAAACACAAACAATGAGCGGACTATTTTATAACCCAACTGTTGGTCAACTTACGTTTAACGAGGCAGTAGCCTCGATTACGGCCGAGATGGAGAAAGATCCTAAGGCGCACTACGAGATCCTTATCGGTACCGACTCCTCATCTGGGCCAGAAGACGTCGATTTTGTTAGTGCGATTGTCATTCACAAACTAGGTAAAGGAGCCCGGTACTTCTGGACTCGGACGCGTAAAATACGAGTCCCTTCCCTTAGGCAAAAAATCTGGCGCGAAGCGTGGATGTCATTCGAACTCGCGCAGCGCGTTCTTGAGGCCCTTGCCTCATTTTCCCTACTTCAATTCAACCTAGAGATCCATGTAGACATTGGAGAAAACGGTCGGACCAAGGAAATGATCGATGAGGTGGTAGGAATGATTATTGGAAGCGGACTCGCTGTAAGGATAAAACCTCAAGCCTATGCCGCCTCTTCGGTTGCCGATAAATACACCTAATGCAGGTGAAGAAGTCGATACGCTTCGTTGCGTGAACATCCACAGCAACGAGCGAGAATCTGCATCGCCAGGTCGCTTGATATTCCCTCTTCCTTTAGCAGGCAGGCCAATTCTTCTGCTTCTTTCTGGTCTCGCCTTACTATACGCTTACTCCCCTCGATCAACAGCACATACTCACCCTTAACTTTCCCATGCCTTGCCTCTAGTATTGGAAGAATTTCATTGGCTTTTCCTCGTAGAATCTCCTCGTACATCTTAGTCAGCTCGCGGGCAACAACAATCCTTCTTTCCGGCAGAATAGCAGCTATTGCTCCTAGTGTAGCTGCTAAACGATGGGGAGATTCATACAAGATGACTGTTCTCTCTTCCCCATCAATACTCTGCAGATACGCATTCCTCTTTCCTTCCTTACGAGGCACAACCCCATCAAATACGAATCGATCGCAAGGAAGACCGGACGAAACCAATGCCGCGATTACAGCGCTTGCTCCGGGGATTGGAACGATCTCAATACCCGCCGCGATCGCGGCACGCACCAATCGATAGCCAGGATCGCTGATAAGAGGGGTACCCGCGTCACTTACCAAAGCAATATCCTTCCCACTCATCAATAAAGAGAGGAGTGGTCTGATGCGATCCTCCTCTGCCCCTTGATAACAACTCTTTGTAAACGGCGTGTCAATTCGATAACGATCGAGAATCCGGCGTGTGTCGCGTGTATCTTCAGCGCTGATGAAGTCAACCGTGCGCAGTGTCTTCATCGCGCGCAAGCTGATATCCTCTAGGTTCCCAATTGGAAGGGAAACGATAAATAACTTCCCCGACATATCCCCCTCCTCCATGAACACAATGTAATCAATTGCGAGATACTGATCAAATACGACATCTGAGCGCGCTATGGTCGA
>DAOVAR010000069.1 GCA_030670905.1 Candidatus Bipolaricaulota bacterium | reverse complement strand
GCTTTCAGGCACTGGCTCCTCGGGTAGGACTCGAACCTACAACCGTTCGGTTAACAGCCGAGCGCTCTGCCAATTGAGCTACCGAGGAATACACCCCTATTCTATTCATTGAGTGAACCAGCGTCAACTAGAGCTCTTATGCGAGAGCTTGAAGGAGGTGCCTGATGATTGCAACCTCTTGTTCCATACTGGCGATTGCAATCCATTCTTCGTTGGAATGTTCCTTTTTGCCGCCGTATCCAAGGACAACAGAGGTGATTCCTCTCCTGCTTAGAACAAGGGCGTCCGTTCCTCCAGTGATTACCGCGGTTTTTGGCTGAAGGCCAGCAGAAGCAATTACTTGCCTGGCAACCTGTACCACTGGGGCCGTATCCGAAATCTGGAAGGCCTCATATTCCAGGTCAAGATCTACCTTAACCTTTGCTCCAAACTCATTTGCCGCTTCTTCAAACGCATCTTTTATTATTTCAGCCTGACGCATGCACTTGTCATGGTTAAGACTGCGACATTCGGCTTTTATCGTAGCTTTCTCTGGTACACCGTTTCGAATCACTCCCCCTTGGATGATCCCTATATTGGCGGTGGTTTCTTCATCGATACGCCCTTCGGGCATTGAAGTGATGGCCTTAGCAGCAACGCGAATTGCGGAGATCCCTTTCTCCGGCTCCATCCCTGCATGGGCAGCCTTTCCAGTGATCTCGATATCGATTGACATATGAGACGGTCCACCGATAGTTATTGTGTCAGGCTCGTCGCCATCAATGATAAACCCCATTTTGGCCTGCAGCATAGAGCAATCAACGTTCTTGGCTCCTACCAGGCCAATTTCCTCACTGCGGGTAATAAGGATTTCTATTGGTGGTCGCTGCTCCGCGGTAAGTACTGCTTCAAAGATCTCAGCAATTCCAGCTTTATCATCAGCTCCAAGGACTGTATCTCCCGCTGAACTGATTATGCCATCCTTGATGATTGGCTCGATGCCTTTTCCGGGCTTTACTGTATCGGCATGTGAACACAATAGGACTGGTTCGGTTTTTTCTGAGTTTTTCGCTGCGACCCGGGCAATCAAGTTCCCAAAAGCATCCAGCGTGCAGTCGGCCTCAAGATCTTTCTCAAATAGCTGTTTCAGATAGTCGATGAACTGAGCCTCTTCACCTGACTCACTGTCGATTCTTACCATGTCACAAAACTGCTTGGCGATGCGTTGCATGTAGCGCCCCTCCTTTACGTTATCTCTTCTTTGCTTCCTTCACGAACTGGATGACGAGTTGGGTAAGGAAATCGTAGAATGCCTTTCTGTCGGCCATGACAAGGCCTTGTTTCTCTTTCACTTGCTGGACAACCTCTCTTAAGAAATTATCGTCATATTCCGTAGCCCCCAGTGTTGCTAACTGGCTGAGTACCTCAAGGAGACGTAACGGTCCATAGTCCTTCGGTTCATCCTTTAGTTTCTCCGCGCTTGCCGCAATGTAAGTACATATATCAAATAATTCACCCTTCTCCATTATACCTCCTGATATCTTTCCCAAGATGTTATCTGTGAGAGGTCTTGTCTCTGTGGTGCGATAGGACGCTCGTTCGGGAAACCGAGCGCGACGAGCAAGATAGGCAGGATGTCATCTGGTAGCTCCAATAGCTCCTTTATTCCAGCTTCAGAAAAGGACGCTACAGCACAGGAGCCAAGATTCAAAGAATGAGCCATGAGCAGCATGTTTTGCACTGCCATAGCCACTTCTTCAGCGGCAAGGATTGGACTCAATGTTTCTCCGAAGTTTCCCATGCGTCTTTGGTCTGAACAAACTGCGATGGCAGTTGTGGCTTCTCCGGGAAAACCAGGGGAAAGTGTCTTAAGCGCCCCGAATTGCTTGGCTTCCTGGATCACGACAAATCGCCAGGATTGTACATTGCTAGGAGTAGGAGCCCATTGCCCCGCTTCTAGGATCTTCATGAGCATCTCCCGGGATACCTTCTCATCGGTATATGATCGTATGCTCCTTCTTTCCCTAATGGTTTCAAAGTTGATCTGTTCTTTGTTCTGCTCCATGATCACTCCTCTTTATCCTGTGAGATTCCTTGCCTAGTCTCCTTAGGTTAGATCTGCAGGACCTCCATTGTCCTTGTGGGTACGCCGGATAGATGTGCTTTCTTCTGTCAACATCTTGAGATAATAGTTAGGTCAAAAAAAGTGACGTATTCTAGCCAATTTATCTAATCCTGCTGTTCTTCTCAATTGGTCTGTACGGAATTTCATACCCGAAGTGTTTCGGCCCAAAGAGTTCCAGTCCCCTTGATGACCGCCACAACTCTGGGGATGGATAGCCAACGACTGCCACTTCCCTCGCCTTTTTGCAGTTCGGGTTCGTGATCGCCTCCCCAGTCTTTGGATCGAGTACGCAGATGAGGTCGGGCACGGTCACATCGGGCTCATCATCGTACCATGAGGCAATGTGCTCGTTCTTGTACCAAATACGATAGTGATGGCCACGGTCATCCGCTTGGCCGGAGATGGTCAATTCACCGATGGTGAACCCCTCCTCAAACTTCCAATCGGCTTTAGCCACCTCTCCCTCGAACAAGAAGAACCCGTTGCCTGCACTGACCGCTGCTTGCACCGGATCGGCGCCGGAGGACCGAGCCTCTCGAACGGCCTTGCCGATGGTAAGCGCAGTGGTTAGCGTTCCCGGAACCACCGACGTCTTCAGCGCCTTTCCGACCATCGGATGGTCGGTCACTCCCGCGCGGTCGTCGCTTACCACGGCGACCGCGCGCACGATCGCTTCCGCTCGATAATCATCGGAAACCTCTTTAACGATCAGCACATCACCCTTCGCGGTCGCTACGGCCAACGGAGCGATCGGCACGTCCTTGATGCAAAACGTCGTTTGCTGCAACTCGGGTACCGAACGACCAGCAGGATCGGCGTCGACGATAGGGATGCCCTGCCTGGCGGCGACACAGAGCGCGGCCGCGGTGTTTCCGCCGCCGATTTCCGTGGCAATGGCGGCAAAGAATGGTCGCCCCAGATCGGCTTCCAAGGCCTTGAATGCTTCTAAGCATTCCATTTCCTCATCGCCCTGAGAGGTGCTTGTGCCCACGCCCTCCGGAGAGACGCTGCCACACATGTACGGCGAGGCAACCAATGCGTCATCAGGGACTTCCTCAAGGCCGATCAATTTGAACTCTCTACCAGCTGCCAAGTTGCTTTGGATGAGCCGAAGTCCCCGGGTGGGACTCCCACCACCACCTGTTCCTAGGATAGTGCAGCCTCGAATCATGTCTTCCAGTTGTTGCTCGTCTAGCGTGTGCATAGTATGTCCCTCCTTATGCTTATCTTCTCTTGCGTCTCATCTTGGGATCAAGGATCTCCCTAAGCCCATCTCCCACTAGATTGAATGACAAAACAGCGATAAAGATGGCCAGACCAGGAAAGGTGACAATCCACCAATGGGTGAGGAAAAATGTCCGTCCTGTGCTGACCATTAGGCCCCATTCGGGTGTGGGAGGCTGCGCGCCCAGCCCCAAGAAACTGAGGGCAGCCGAGGTCAATATGATTGAGCCAAAATCCATCGACGCCTGGATGATGATGGGGGCCAGGCAGTTGGGAAGCACATGCTTGAACACGATCTTCCCCGGTGATGCACCCATCGCTCTCGCTGCTTGAACATAATCCCTTTCGCGAACCGAAATTGCTTCGCTGCGCAGCAGTCTTGTATACCACGGCCACCAAGCGATGGCGATGGCGATCATCGCGTTGGTCAGGTTTGGCCCCAACAACGTAGAGATAGCCATAGCCAACAACAGCGGGGGGAAGCTTAGGAATACATCCGTTATCCGCATGATCACTTCATCGAGCATCCCACCGGAGTAACCGGCCACTACACCTAGCGGCACCCCGATGGTCAGCGCGAGCCCAATCGCAATCGCTCCAACCTGCAACGAGAGCCGAGAGCCGTATAAGACCCGACTGAAGACGTCCCGTCCCAGCTCATCAGTTCCAAAAAAATGTTGAGAACTAGGTGATAGAAACCTGTTATCAATATGCGTCTCAGCAGTATCGTGAGGAAAAGGCACGATCAATGGAGCTGTCAAAGCGATCAAGACCAAAAGGAAAACAACTGATAGCCCCATTGTAGTTAGACGATTCTTCAGTATAAGCCGAACTGTACGAGGTAATCGCTTGGACATTTCTAACCGAGCCTAACGCGGGGATCCAAGAAAGCTTGGATGAGGTCAACAAGGAGATTCAAGACGACATAGGTAAAAGCGATCAGTAGCGTCACACCCATGATCGCTGGGTAATCGACGGATATGATAGCCCTTGAGCCGTATTGACCCAAGCCTGGCCACGTGAACACGGACTCAATGAGAAAGGTTCCCACCAGCGAATAGGCGAACGTTAGGGCTCCTACAGTGATCACCGGTCCGATGGCGTTTCGCAGCGCATACACCCCGAGAATCCTTCTCTCGCGCAATCCGCACGCCCTAGCCGTTCTGATGTAGTCCTCTCCCAGGACCTCCAACATCGTGGCCCGGGTCATCCGCGCCGACAGCCCCAAAGGATAGGCCGCCAGCGTGATCCCTGGTAGGACGATGTGGGACAGCGCGCTACCGAACGCGGTGAAATTGCCGGTGATCAACGAATCGAAGAGGTAGAACCCGGTGATGTGCTCGATGGGAGCGGTGAAACGCGTCATCATAGCAACACGCCCCGCCAATGGGAACAGTCCGAGCTGTTTGAAGAACACGAGCTGCAGGATCATTCCCAACCAGAACGTCGGCAACGCAAC
>DAOVAR010000058.1 GCA_030670905.1 Candidatus Bipolaricaulota bacterium | reverse complement strand
CGGCTTCGGACGGTTCCCTCCGAGATGCCCAATTCACGGGCAATCTTGGTGTAGGCCATACGGCCGTCGTACTGCAGATAGGAGATTATCGCGCGGTCAATTGCATCAGCTGATTTGATTTATAACCCCTTTGTTACGTGGCGCGCCCCTCCGTAGTTTATGCGAATATCGTAGCAATGTCAATCAGGGAAACGATATTCGTTGAAAACCGTAATAATTTTTCGATATTCGTGACAGTGCATTTGACCTAGACGCTGATGCTCTCTGCTGTAAACGAAGTCCTATTGGTGGTTCTCTTTGACGGCGACCTATCGTGGTAAGCGCGATCCAAAGCGCATCAATGTCGCTACCACTGGTATTTGCTTAACAACTCGATAATCCTATCCACCCCCTCTGTCGCTTGCTCTTGTGTGATAATGAGCGGCGGGGCGAAGCGCAGAGAACTAACACCACATTTTGTGAGAGCGATCCCTCTAGCCCCAATCTCTTTGATCACCGCCTTGATGATTTCGCCAGCGGGGCTACCGTCAGCGTCGATCAACTCCACGCCTACCATCAGCCCTTTGCCTCGCACGTCCCCGAATATTGGCAACACCTTCTGGGCCTTTCGGAACCGGTTCTGAATGTAGTTGCCCACCTCAGAGGCGTGCGCCATCAGATCCTGTTCTTGAATGATCCGCAGTGAGGCCAAACCAGCCCGGCAAGCGATGGGATTGCCGCCAAAGGTAGTGCCTTGGGCAGCCGGAGGCCAGGCGTCCACTAGATCTGCTCTCGCCAACATAGCACCCAAAGGCAAACCACCGCCCAGTGATTTAGCCAGGCAGATGATATCGGGCTCCACATCCCAATGTTGTACTGCGAACATCTTTCCTGTGCGCCCCAAGCCGGTTTGCACTTCATCGACGATGAGCAGAGCGCCATGACGGTCGCAGATTCTCCGTAGACCATGGAGGAAACCGTCGGGAGGGACGATATAGCCTCCCTCGCCAGCGATGGGTTCGACGATGATGCCTGCCAGGTCTTCGGGTGGAATCACTGTCTCGAGTGCCTTTTCCACTAGATTGAGGCAAGCAAGCCCACAAGTCTCGGGCGATTTGTGCATCAGAGGACAACGGTAGCAGTAAGGGTAAGGTGTGTGATAGACACCTGTGAGAAGGCTAGATAAACGATGACGGTAGAGCGTGTTACTTGCAGTGAGCGCCAGGGCTCCCATTGAACGCCCGTGAAAGCTTTCTGTGAAAGCGAGGATCATCGAGCGGTTCGTCGTGTAGCGAGCCAGTTTTATGCCTGTCTCTACAGCCTCTGACCCGCTGTTTACTAGCAAGCCCTTGCCGTTCTTGAGTTCCCCAGGAGCGATAACCTTAAGATACTCGATCATGTCCACGTAAGGCTTCATATAACCCACATGGCAAGCGCCGTGGATGAGATTGCGGGCCTGGTCGCAGATGGCCTCCACTACGGCCGGGTGACAGTGGCCTACGTTCATGGTGGCGATTCCAGCTACAAAGTCCAGATACTTTCGGCCCTCAAAATCGTAGAGGTACATGCCATCGCCCCGCTGGATGGCAATGTCAGTGTATCTATATATGGTAGCGGCTACGGACGCGTGATCGCGTTCGATCAACTCTGTGGACGTTGTTTCCGGAACCTGGTGTAAGGTTGACTCGTGATCTGTCATCAGTCCTCTCTCCGAAATTTCGATTTTTTTTCGAATTTAAAATCAGCCCTCATAATATACAATGAGTGCACTGGAAAAACTACCCTCGAGGAGTAGGGATGAGCAATGTAGGCTTTCGCTTGAAGCTCGCGGCGATCCGCTCACGATCTGTAAACTCCCTACCGTCCAATAAAGCTGAATGACCGATTGTCGGATTTGATGGTGTGAGTCACGGATATGAATGGCTTCAGGAGCTCGTTAACATCACCAGCCACATTCAGAGCAGTTATGCGCTCACCCTATCTCACGAGGGATAAATGGAACGAAGACTGAGTCAGTGAGATCACGGTGTGTGGAGGGATTTCCAAGGATGAGTTCCAGCTTTTCTGATCGCATAATTCTGCTATCTTAGATCTCTGGAGGATAGACTATGTACGGTTATCACGGTCGAATTCTGCACGTTGACCTGAACAACATGGCTCTCAAAGTTGAAGAGCCTGATGAGGTTTTCTACAGACGGTACATGGGAGGCAGTGCCTTGGGTCTGTATTACCTCTTACGGCAGACGCCAGCTGGTGCAGATCCAATGGGCCCGGAGAACACCTTGGTCTTCGCTTTGAGCATGCTGACAGGTACCCCAATTTCGGGACAGAGCCGAATCACGGTTGTCGCCAAGTCACCTCTTACGGAAGCGGTTGGAGATTCACAAGCTGGCGGTTTTTTCCCAGCAACGATGAAATTCTCCGGGTTTGACGCGATTGTCGTTCGGGGGCGCGCTAGGGAGCCAATCTATCTACATCTGCACGATGGAGAAGCAAAGCTACGCGCGGCCTCACACCTTTGGGGGAAGATGACAGGTGAAGTCGAGAACATGATCCGTAGAGAACTGGACGATCCCAAGGTCGAGGTCCTGCAGACCGGGCCCGCCGGAGAGAATGGAGTGCGCTTCGCAGCGCTTATCAACATGTGCAGTCGGGCCAATGGGCGCACTGGGATGGGAGCTGTGATGGGTAGTAAGAATCTCAAGGCCATTGTGGCTCATGGTAGTCAGAGGCCGAAAATTGCGGATCGAAAAGCATTGCTGCAGCTTGCTCGGTGGGGTATGAAGAACTTAGAAGATTCGGATACGTACACCCTTAGCGTTTTGGGAACTCCAAATTTCATCCGCTCCCAGAACGAGAGCGGAGGCTTGCCAAGCTACAACTGGAGAAGCGGAACCTTCGATGGCTGGAAAGCGCTGGATGGCGGGACATTAGCGAATACCATCCTCCTAAAGCGGGAAACTTGCTACGCTTGCGTTGTCCGCTGTAAGTGTGTTGTCAAGGTTGATCGAGAGCCCTATCAGGTTGACCCGCGATACGGGGGACCAGAATATGAAGCCCTAGCTACTTTTGGTGCCTGTTGCGGTGTAGACAACCTGGCGGCTGTGTCCTATGCGAACCAGCTGTGCAACCAGTATGGTATGGACACCATATCTTGTGCAATGACCATCGCTTGGGCTATGGACTGTTATGAACACGGACTGATCAACGCCGATGACACAGGAGGGGTCGAATTGAAATTTGGCAATGCCGAAGCGATGGTCGAGCTAGTGAAATCGATCGCCAAGCGGGAAGGGTTTGGGGATCTGCTCGCTGATGGCTCCGCACGTGCCGCGAAGAAACTGGGTCGGGAAGCGGAGGACCTTGTTCTTACTGTGAAGAAGCAGGAGCTACCTGCTCATATGCCTCAGTTAAAACGTAGCTTCGCCTTAATCTATGCAGTCAATCCATTTGGCCCGGATCACCAATCTTCGCAGCATGACCCTACCTACACCAAGCACTCGGAGCGCATGGCACAGCTCGGGTTGACGGATCCGCAGCCGAATGAAGTTCTAAATAAAGAGAAGGTTCGCTTCGCGCTGACCACTCAGTTCTTTAACTCTTGTATTGACTCGCTTGCGGTTTGCCAGTTTGTTTATGGTCCGGCGTGGCAGCTTTACAGCCCAGCTCAACTTGTGGAGGCCGTGCAGGCAGTGAGCGGGTGGGATGTGTCCTTGGAAGAGCTTCTGCGACTGGGGGAAAGGCGCCTGAACATGCTGCGATGTTTCAACGCACGCGAGGGAATTGGGCGAGAAGCTGACCGCCTACCGAAGAAGTTGATTGAACCCCTGACGGGTGGTAAAAGCGACGGCATGTTCATCGCCGAGGAGGAAGTTGAGCGCGCGAAGGACTGGTACTATTCAATGGCTGGTTGGGATGTAGCGACGGGACTGCCAACGCGCAAGAAGCTTGAGGAGCTTGAGTTGCACTGGCTGGAGGATGAGCTATCTAATTGATTCGCGCCATACTGACCATGAGGGGACGAGCAATCTCCAGCAAGATACATTACCACATATATTGTGGATAATATGAGCGCAATAAATAAAATGAGATCTAATCCATCGTTTTGTCTCCAGTTGTCCCCGGGCTAGCTTTCTTGTGGGCTGACACACTATCCGTTTGAGCAATACGAGTGCAACGTTTTAACCAATGTCAAGTCGGAATTTCCTAACAGCACTTATAGGTTGGAAACATTACAAAGTGTTATTCGGAGTTTCGGTATCCGACAAACATTCCCAACTATTAGTCTGGCATTTCCTTTCTCCTATTTCCGGAAATTTAATAGCTCCGACTTCACCGTCAAAACTCATCTCCACGCTACCGGTCTCCAAAAACACTGTATCGTAATCCACCTGAATTTCGCGCGAATCACTCCTGGTCGCCGTATATTAAGAATGGCATGAGACTGCATCAACGTTGAAGATATTCCCGTCAAAGCCAATATCAGTGATTATTGTGGAGCCCCGTATATCATGCACGTATGCCGATAATCTAAATATCCAATCCTCTCAGCCCTCCAACCCGAATCCGTAATCGAGGCCGACGCAGGCAATTGAGGTAGAGCACGAGTGATACCATAAACCTCAGCTGGCGGGAAGCAATCAAGGTCACAGTAACCTCACGAGCGGGTCTGATCCTCTGCATCTATCTTTCCTCTTGCAATCCTTAGGATAAGGTGAAGCCAGAAGCCTCGCCGACCCTACCACCCGAGCCGACCAAAATCCCAGACGCTACAGACTTGCTCGAACCCAGAGTTTACTTGACACTTCTGGGCACGGGAGCGATCACGTTATCCCTGCATAAAATTGATTGGGGACAGGGGATTATGACCTCCTTGGTGACGATCGGTGCCGCCGCGATGTAGATACTCATCGGATCGATATCGAGGCGGCACCGATTCATATCCGCGTAGACAAGTTGCGTACAGTCGGAAGCGATAGCACTTCCGAGGGTTACAAAAGACTGCGGCAGGCTGCTGCCGAATCCCTTGCGCGTCTCGTCACCGCTGCTGATTGGGTATGTCAGGTGTCCTCGGACAGTTGCATACATCCTACAGACGACATGCGCTTCTCCTTACCAGAACTTTTGCTAGCTACCGTGGAGATGGCATGGCCCAAGAGCCGCATGAAGGACTCTTCGGTGTACATTTATATTGGCAAACCATTCAGTCGCAGGGAAATACCTCAAATCGCTTCCGGTACACGTTCGCTATCAATTACTTGAGAAACGATAGCGATTTTTTCCACATTGCAATCCCTCTTGAGCCACTCGAATCTGATGAAGGTGCGACACTATGCTCGAATAGCGGAGACTGATTGCACTACGACTCCTCCGAAGTAGGGGTACTCCTCTCTTCTGAAGTCGCTCTGTACCTTATGCCTCGCAGGAACTTTAACACGGTTGCGGTAGCAACCTGTCCTTCAAAAATAGCTCGATCAGCGAGGGCGCGTACACGGCTCAGCCTAATCTCCGGTTCCTGTTCCGTTAACTCGTACAACTCGACAAGAACACCGTGTGTGCTCTCTGGGTGAATGAATGCAACGCGTTTCCCGCCCGTCCCTACTACCGGCTCGGGGTTGATTAGGTGAACATCATGGGCTCTGAGTTTGTCCAAACAAGCTTCGATGTCGTC
>DAOVAR010000039.1 GCA_030670905.1 Candidatus Bipolaricaulota bacterium | reverse complement strand
CTTCTATATCCTCAGACTTTTCTATTTTCATCGGGGTAGCTTCCGTTGCCCTTCAACGTGGAACGTAGCACGTAGAACCTAGAACGCTTTTAATTCCCCTCATCGCGTTTTCACTCCCAGCTGCCTTGCTTCCTGAAAACTGACTACTGAGAACTGAGAACTGATAACTTTCTTTTCCTGTTTTCCTCTGCGATCTTAGCGTCTCTGCGAGAGGAAAAGCTTTGTGTCAGAAGGTGGTTCTTATTCCCTAGCCGTTTCCCAATCTTCCTTTCAGCATTTCTGCCAGGTACTGTCCTGTATAAGAACCAGGGGTGGCTGCTAGCTGTTCTGGCGTTCCAGTACCGATCACTTCTCCGCCCGCGTCCCCGCCTTCCGGGCCAAGATCGATGATCCAATCAGCTGTCTTGATTACGTCCAGATTATGTTCAATTACTACCGCAGTATTTCCACCATCAACTAAACGGTGCAAAACCTCCAGTAGCCTTCTTACATCGGCCGCGTGTAAACCAGTAGTTGGCTCGTCGAGAATATATAGTGTTCTGCCGCTTGATTGGCGGGCTAGCTCTCTGGCTAGTTTGATCCGCTGTGCTTCTCCTCCAGAAAGCTCGGGCGCCGGTTGCCCAAGCTTGATATAGGTAAGTCCCACATCGTACAAGGTTTGAAGCTTACGGCAAATGCGCGGAATGTTGGAAAAGAAAGCGAGCGCTTCCTCTACTGACATAGCAAGGACGTCGGCAATTGATTTGCGCTTGTAATGAACGTGTAGTGTTTCTCGATTGTAGCGTGTTCCCTTGCACACTTCGCATTGGACATAGATATCTGGCAGGAAGTGCATTTCAATCTTCTCTTTCCCTTGGCCTTGACAGGCTTCGCAGCGACCCCCCTTCACATTGAAACTGAATCGTCCCGTGGCATACCCACGCATCCTGGCTTCTGGGGTACGCGCAAACAGGGCGCGGATGTCATCGAACACCTTGGTGTAAGTTGCCGCATTAGACCTAGGAGTGCGGCCGATTGGCAACTGGTCTATCTCGATTGCCTTGTCTATGTATTTGATCCCCAGGATATCGTCATGTTTCCCGGGTCGCTGTGTTGCCCGGTGTAAACGATGGGTAATTCCACGGTAGAGTACATCATCAACAAGCGAGCTCTTGCCCGAGCCAGAAACCCCGGTAACGCAGATGAACAAACCTAAAGGAAAGCTAACGCTGATGTGTTTAAGATTGTGGGTAGCAGCTCCCCTTACCTGTAGCAGCTTGTCTGTCGATCGACGCCGTTCTGGGGGCACTGGGATGGAAAGGGTTCCGGATAGATACTTACCGGTGACAGAGCGGGGGCAAGCGATGATTTCCTTCGGAGGCCCAGAGATAACGACCCTACCTCCATGTTCTCCGGCTCCGGGACCAAGATCGACGATCCAATCGCTTTCTCGCATTGTTTCCTCATCATGCTCAACTACAATTACTGTATTCCCTAGGTCTCGTAATCGTTTGAGCGTCTGCAGGAGGCGCCGGTTGTCGCGCTGGTGTAAGCCAATCGATGGCTCGTCAAGCACATAGAGCACGCCGGTTAACTGATTGCCTATCTGACTAGCGAGCCGTATTCGCTGTGCTTCTCCGCCAGCAAGGGTACCGGCACGGCGACTTAGCGTAAGATAATCCAAGCCAACAGCTACCATGAATCCAAGGCGAGCTCTGATTTCCTTTAAGATCTGAGACGCGATCATCTGTTCTCGTTGCGGGAGAGATAGCTGTTCAAAGAAAGTAAGCGCGCTGCGAATGGAAAGAGAGGTTACCTGGTCAATATTCAAACCATCTATTGTTACGGCCAGGATCTCGGGTCTTAGCTTTGCTCCATCGCACGTCGGACATGATAATGTTGCCGTGTATTGTTCCAGTTTGGCACGCCATTCATCTGAGGTGGTATCTCGATACCAACGCTCAAGCGTGGGGATGACTCCACGGAAGGCGCGTGTGTAGGCGCGTGTGTGTCCAGTTGTTGATGTATAGCGAAACTTAATACGTTTACCTTGGGTTCCGTACAAGATCAACCCAAGCTTCTCTTCCGGAAGTCTACCCAGTAAGCTATTCGCGTCAATAGCGAATACTTCGCATAGAGCGGACATCTCCGCGACAAACCAGCGACTCTTGGAATTGGCCCAGGGCAGTAATCCACCATCGAACAAACTGCGGCTCGGGTCTACAACGAGATCGGGATCAATCTCCTTGTGATAACCAAGCCCATCACACTTTGGGCATGCACCATATGGATTGTTGAATGAGAACATGCGCGGTGAGAGTTCCTCGTAGCTTATTCCGCAGTGAATACAGGCATAATGCTCGCTGTACAGATACTCTTTCCCGCCCTCAGCAACTACAACTAGTATTCCTTCGCCATGCTTGAGGGCTGTTTCCACTGAGTCAGCGATGCGCGCGCGTCTACCTGGCTCAATAGTGATACGATCGACGACAATTTCGATAGTATGTTTCTTCTGCTTGACCAAATCTATCTCTTCGTACAGCGTGCGTGCCACTCCATCGACGCGCACACGCGTGAATCCTTGTTGGCGGATCTCCTCAAAAGCGCCTTTGTACTCCCCTCGGCGGCCACGCACAATTGGGGCCAGGATTTGCGCCCTTGTCCCATCGTTGAGGCTCATGATCATATCTATGATCTGTTCGGCGGATTGCTTAGTGATCGACCGACCACAGTTCGGGCAATGTGGATGGCCAATGCGAGCATACAGGAGGCGTAGATAATCGTAGATTTCCGTAACCGTTCCCACAGTGGAGCGAGGGTTATGGCTGCGAGATTTTTGGTCAATGGAAATCGCCGGTGACAATCCTTCTATGGAATCAATCTTTGGCTTTTCTACTTGACCAAGAAATTGGCGAGCGTAGGCTGATAGGGATTCCACGTATCGCCGTCGGCCTTCAGCATAGATTGTATCAAATGCAAGCGAGCTCTTCCCCGAACCGGAAATCCCGGTTATCACCACAAGCTGGTTGCGTGGGATTTCAACATCGATACCTTTTAGGTTATGCTCTCTTGCGCCCTTCACTTGCAGCACATTCATCGTCCTTCTCTCAGCTCCTTTATCTGGTCGCGTAATTTGGCTGCCCTCTCAAATTCTAGCCGGCTTGCTGCTTCGGTCATCTGGTTCCGGAGATCACTGATTGTGGTAGTAACCTCTTTTCGCGAAAGTCGGCCGACATTTCGTATTTCGGGATAATGAATGTCACGCGACCTCCTCATCAGTTGAACGATATCAGTAACGTCGCGTTCGATTGTCTTCGGGGTAATATTATGTTCTCTGTTGTAGGCAGCTTGGATGCGGCGTCGGCGATTGGTTTCGTCAACTGCGTAACGAATAGAACCAGTGATGACGTCCGCATATAGAATCACTTTTCCATGCACATTTCTTGCTGCTCTTCCGATGGTTTGGATAAGCGAGGTTCCAGATCGCAGAAATCCTTCTTTGTCCGCGTCAAGGATCGCCACCAGCGCCACTTCGGGAAGGTCCAATCCTTCGCGTAATAGGTTAATCCCCACCAGTACATCAAACTTTCCCAGTCGCAAATCGCGCAGTATCTCTATCCTATCCAAAGTATTGATCTCGGAGTGTAGGTAGCGAGCCTTAACGCCTAGATCGACCAGGTACTCAGTAAGATCCTCAGACATGCGCTTGGTAAGAGTGGTGACGAGAACACGCTCGTCTTGCGCAGTAACGGTGTGGATTTCGTTAAGCAAGTGATCCACCTGTCCAGATACAGGCTGGATCTGAAGTTCTGGATCGACGAGACCAGTTGGCCGGATGATTTGCTCTACTACGCGTTCGCTACAACTTCGTTCATAAGGACCAGGAGTAGCAGAGGTAAAGATTACCTGATTAGATCGAGATTCAAATTCGCTAAACATCAGTGGCCGGTTGTCTAGAGCAGAAGGAAGGCGAAACCCATACTTGACCAGGGTTTCCTTGCGTGACCGGTCGCCTAGATACATACCCCGGATTTGAGGGATTGTTTGATGAGACTCGTCAATCACTATCAAGGAATCCTCTGGAAAGTAGTCAAGCAGCGCCGCCGGCGGCTCGCCAGCGTCGCGGCCATCAAGGTAACGTGAGTAATTCTCGATTCCTGAGCAGTACCCCATCTCCTGCATCATTTCCAGATCGTAGTGGGCGCGCTGCTCCAGTCGTTGTGCTTCAAGGAGCTTCCCTGCTTCACGGAGTTGGCCAAGTCGTTCTTCAAGTTCTTCCTTAATCAGTTTGATAGCGCGCGTTGTTCGATCACGCGGGGTAATGAAGTGCGAGGCAGGGTAAATAGTAATTTCATTCTTTTCGCCAAGTAGCTTGCTAGTGATTGGATCAAGGATCGCAAGCCGTTCAATCTCGTCATCGTAGAACTCTACCCGCACAACGTCTTCTTGATAGGCAGGAATGATTTCTACTGTGTCTCCACGAACGCGAAATGTTCCGCGCTCAAACCCGATATCGTTTCGGGTGTACTGTAGTAACACTAAGCCGCGCATAAGATCATCGCGATCCATCTCTCCGTGCAGGGCAAGGCCAATCGACATGTCGTGATAATTCTCTGGCGAGCCAAGCCCATAAATACAGGAGACGGAGGCGACAATGATCACATCTCGCCGTTCGAACAGGGCAGAAGTCGCGGCATGGCGTAAACGGTCGATCTCGTCGTTTATCGAAGAGTCCTTCTCGATGTAGGTATCAGTTTGTGGAAGGTAGGCCTCAGGCTGGTAGTAGTCATAGTAGGAAACAAAGTAATGAACGGCATTGCTCGGGAATAACTCGCGGAACTCATTGCACAATTGGGCGGTAAGTGTTTTGTTATGAGCAATAACAAGAGTGGGTCGCTGTACGGCCTGGATAACATGCGCAATGGTCAGAGTCTTTCCCGTTCCGGTTGCTCCAAACAAGGTCTGATATCTAGCTCCGGCAGCAAGTCCCTGGGTGAGTTGGCGAATCGCTCGCGGCTGATCGCCAAGCGGGGTTAAGTGCTCAGATATCTGAAATCCTGCTTTTTCTCCAATTCTTAACAGTCTCATCCTATTTTGAATGTTAGCTGTTTGATTGCGCGCGATCAACACAAATTGGTGTTCTCCGCACCTCTGTGAGAGGCGGTATGTAGGGGTGGGGTCAAACCCTTTCTTAGCGCTCAGGTCCTCGCAATGCTTCTATCACAGCTTCAATGTGCTTGGGTGTACTGCCACAACACCCGCCAAAAATCTTGACCCCAAGCTTGACAAACTCCATCGCGTACTCAGCCATCATATGTGGTGAGACATCATAGATGGATTTCCCATCTTTTTCGTGCGGCAGCCCAGCGTTGGGTTTAGCCAACAGGATGGCATGGGGCACAGCTTGGCGCATCTTGGTTACTGCTTCGAGCGTTTCATTTAACGTGCGCCCACAGTTGGCGCCGATCGCGTCGACGCCAAGCCCCCAGAGCCTTATCGCCGCATCTTCTGGCTTTATTCCCATCATCGTCCGGCCGTGTGAGTCAAAGCTCATTGACACCAAGATCGGTAGCTTTGTCACTTGCTTTGCTCCCTTGACAGCAGCTACCGCTTCCTCTAGGTCGCTCATTGTTTCAATGAAGATCCCATCCACTTCACCCTCGGCCAAGTAAGTAGCCTGCTCGGCAAAGGTAGCAGTCACCTCTTCGATGGATAGTCTTCCCAGTGGTTTCAGCAATTGGCCAGTAGGACCAATATCGCCCAATACAAGCGTTTTGTCGTTTGCCACTTGACGAGCAAGTTTGGCGGCAGCAAGGTTGATCTCGGATGTACGATCGCCCAAGCTCGCCTCTTGCAGGCGAATACCACTTGCCCCAAGTGTGTTCGTAAGGACGATATCACAACCTACATCGACATAGGCTTGGTGTAACGCGCGTATCTCTGCCGGCTTGACCAAGTTCCAGTACTCTGGGGCAATACCGGGGGGAAGCCCCGCGGCTTGCAGCATTGTTCCACTGGCTCCATCAGCAATCATAGTTCCGGGTTGAGAGAGACGTTCTCTAAGACGGGTCATTATCCTCTCCTTCGCGATAACTTAACTAGCGCTCCAGTTGAGATAAGTTGCTCTGCCTGTTCAGACAAGAGGAATTTTTGAATCTTCCCCGAGTGTGTCGTCGGAAAGTGATCCATAATTGCCACATAACGAGGAACCTTGAAATTTGCGATCTTCCCGGCGCAGAAATCGACGATCTCTTGTGGATCGATTGTTGCTCCGGGGCGGAGAATCACACAAGCAACAGCGACCTCTCCCATTGCATTGTCATCTACTCCAATCACAGAGACGTTTTGTACCTTGGGATGCGTAAATAGATATTCTTCGATCTCGGCCGGATACACGTTGAACCCGCCAGTAATCAGCATGTCTTTCTTGCGGCCCACAATGCTCACATATCCTTCGCTATCCATTGTTGCCAGATCACCAGAGTAGAGCCAGCCCTCACCATCGATTACCTGCATAGTCTTGTCTGGCATCTTGTAGTAGCCAAGCATAACGTTGTATCCGCGGCAGGCAAGTTCACCCGCCTCTCCTGTTCTAAGTGGTTGGCGGTCATCATCGACAACCTTTACCTCGATCCCCGGTAATGCCCGACCAACTGTCTCTACTCGTAGTTTGACTGAATCATCGAATCGGGTCATTGTGATCACAGGCGAGGCTTCAGTAAGGCCGTATGCAATTGACGTATTGCAGTGAAGTTCCGTTATCACCGCGTTCATTACCTTAGTTGGACACGGCGCCCCAGCCATGATCCCGCTGCGTAGTGACGAGATGTCATACGCTGAGCCGTCTTCTTTACCTTTATGGTATTCTTCCAGCTTGAGAACGAACATCGTGGGAACCCCGTAAGTGATTGACACACGCTCTTGCTCGATCAGTTTAAGCGCGTCTCTTGCTTTGAACACGGCCATCGGGACAATACTTGCCCCCCAAGCAATTGCACCCATGATTCCCATCACGCAGCCGAAGCAATGGAAAAACGGAACCGCGAGCAAGAATATGTCCTGTTCGCTTGTATGCAGTAACTCGGTCACTTGCTTAGCATTCTCAGCAATGTTGTGATGCGATAGCATAGCTCCTTTTGGGTTTCCGGTTGTTCCTGATGTATAGAGGATAAACACATTGTCATTCGGATCGCATTGGGTAGCACGCTCGGCAACTTTGCCATCGTTTACGTGCGTCATGCCAAGGTCTGCGATTTCATCGAATGTGTAAGTGTTCGAGCCCTTCTGGCCACAGACGATGACATGTTTGAGGAAGGGAAGTGCGCCACGAATCTTGCCCAGCATCTCAAGGTAGTCAATCTCCACAAAGGTATCGACCATGAATAAGGCTGTCGCCTCAGAATTCTGCAGTATGTAGCTTACCTCGTGTGGCTTGTAGCGTGTGTTCACCGGCACAACGACCGCGCCAATGCGGGCGATGGCAAAATAAGCGATCACCCACTCAGGTATGTTTGGCATCCACAGGCCGACCTTGTCTCCCTTAGCTACTCCCAGCTCGATCAGTCCGCGGGCAACGTGGTTAACACGCTCATCAAGATTACGATACGTGATCCTCTGTGCGCCATCGGCAATGACCAAGCGTTTGGGGAAGCGAGCCGCGGTTTGTGAGAGAACTTGGGAAAGCGTTCTCATTGTTGCACCTCCTACCTGGAGCCAGCCTGAACAACAGTATTATCGAGAAATCCGTAAGTGAAGGCAACTTGGCATCTTTCGCGTTGCTATCTACAATAGCAGTATCAATAATAGGGGGTAGAATGTACGGAAGCTTTGGCCGGTACGCGGATGTCAATTTGTCTAGTGGAGTCTGCGGGGATTACGAGATCCCATCTTTGTGGAGCGCCAGGTATTTCGGTGGGCGAGGGATTGCGGCGCGGCTTCTCTTACATGAACTCAACGGGAATGCCGATCCTCTTTCCCCTCACAATATCCTTGTGTTTGCCACTGGGCCCTTTCAAGGAACAGGGCTCCTTGGAGCAGGCCGCCACCTGGTTATGGGGCTGTCCCCAAAGACAAGGAGCGTTGCTGATTCATACGTTGGTGGTTACTTTGGGCATGAGCTTGGAAAAAGCGGATATGATGGGATTATCATTCGTGGCAAGGCTGCAGGCCCTGTTTATCTTGCCCTAATCAACGGGCAGCCAGAACTTCGCTCGGCGGCCGATCTATGGGGGAAGGGAACGGGAGAGACTGAGACCATACTCACCGCGCGTCATCCCAATGGGCGCGTTGCTTCAATTGGAATTGCCGGAGAGAACCTGGTGCAAATGGCGTGTATTATCCACGATCGATCCCGCGCGGCCGGACGCCCAGGTCTTGGCGCAGTAATGGGGTCAAAACAGCTAAAGGCTGTTGTTGTTTCCGGAAGCAAAGACAAACCGTTCTATGACCGAGGGCGTTTTCTCAAAGAACGAAGAAACTACGCAAAGCTTTTCCTTGATCAGGGGATGAAAACATTTGGCGAGTACGGAACAGCAGCTGGCGTTATTCCACTCTCTGATATGGGACTTCTTCCTACTAAGAATTTCCAAGAAGGGACCTTCGATCAGGCGGAGGCGATCGGCGGTCAGCGCTTAAGCGATACGATCCTTGACGGACGCGATAGCTGTGTTGGCTGCCCGATTCGCTGCAAACGCGCAGTAAGAACAACATTCGCTTCCGAGGACGTCCTTCCCGAGTTTGGTGGACCGGAGTACGAAACACTTGCCGCCCTTGGATCGCTTTGCTTGAATGGAGATCTGGGTTCCATCGCCCTAGCAAACCAGCTATGTAACGATTACGGAATTGATACTATCTCCGCCGGTGTTGCCATTGCTTTTCTTATGGAGGCCCGAGAGAAGGGGTTGATTGACGAACCCATTCTGTGGGGTGATGGCAAAGGAATTGTTTCTCTTATCAGCAAGATCGCTCGTCGCGAAGGAATTGGAGATTCGGTTGCCGCTGGTCTGGCGGCTTACGCCAGTGAAATAGGGGCTGACTTCTGCATGACAATAAAAGGAGTAGAGCTCCCGATGCACGAACCGCGAGGAAAGCAAGGCTTGGGGATCTCATACGCAACAAGTCCCCGCGGAGCAACACACATGGAGGGGATACATGACACCATGCTCAGTAGTGAAACCCCTTCCCCAGAACTTGGCGTTACTCATTCCTACGACCGGTTTTCTCTCGCTGACAAGCCTGAGATTGTCAAGCTATATGAAGATCTGCGTTCATTTTCCAATTCCCTTATCCTATGTGTTTTCACAACAAGGATGGTCGGCACGCGCTACAACTATCCGCAGATTCGCTCCCTTGTTGAAGCAGTAACCGGGATCGGTCTCACCGAGCAAGAGATGATAGAGATTGGCGCGCGGAACTACGCGCTGTTGCGCTTGCACGCCGCGCGCAGCGGATACACAATGGATGAT
>DAOVAR010000011.1 GCA_030670905.1 Candidatus Bipolaricaulota bacterium | reverse complement strand
CGAACGACGAAAGACGGTGAAGAGCCGAAAAACAGTGGTGAGTAACGTAGAGCTACTACTACGCTGGATTCCGGCGCCTGCCCTGGACTCGATCCAGGGGATACTGTCATGCCGGACTTGATCCGGTGTCTTTAACGTCGGACACAGGTTCCGACGCTACAAACGGTCTACGTATTCTTGCTACGTTACGCTTAACGTCGGGGATGAACCCCGACGCTACAAACGGTCTGAGGACTGATTACTGAGAACTGAGAACTGATAACTTTCTTTCCCGACAACCGTAGTACATGGAAAGAAATCCAGGAGTCTAGAGTCAGGAGTCGCAAATAAGAGAGGAAGAACTGAAAGCCAACAGTCGAAAACCAGTGTGAGTCTTGTTGCAGATCAGTAGTTTTGCGAATCCTGTAGTGCTACAGAGGCGAGATGTTCATCGTCGACTTTCTCAGGGAGGTGCTCCGTGACATAAGAATAGAGGGCAAGGTTTATCTCCTCAAGAATCGAGTGATTATTCGTCTTCGCAACGATTGCTAATCCCACAAGCAAATTCTTGTTTATTACCTCACTGCCGCATAACGTTTGCTGATCTTCCATCACTCTTGCGCCTCCTAGCTTCGGATATATTAAGGGAGTGAAGCTCTGATTAGGATTTACAGCTAGAGTACCTTATGCGGCAACTCTTATCTTACAGATGGTCACTTCCCGAGCTAATATACACCGCCGCCTTATGGTGAGTCAAGCGAATGAGAGCGCCACAAAACACCGTATCTTAATACACCTCAAAGCCTTATATCAACAGCGTTTACAAGCCCTGGCAAGAATACACAATAACTCTAGAACTGCGAAGGCAAGGCCCTTGTTGCTGGTGTGAGAACTTAGTCACCCTGAAACGAGGGAAGAACGCTCCGTCCGGATGTCCAAGTTGCCTGAACACGATTAAGGACAATATGTTTAGTAGCCGCGTGTTCACTGCCGTGTCTCGCCAACCACCGGGAAGGCAATAATTCTTTTCACCCAACCAAAGACTTCGTAGATCACTTTAGCCGCGGCAACGCATGTAATATCAGCGTGGTCAAGTGGTGGGGATACCTCAACTATGTCAAGAGCTCGGACCGGCAGCTTCGAAAAGAGAACGCGCAACAGTTCCAGCACATCGCGAGTGGAAAGGCCACCTGCCTCCGGTGTACCCGTTCCCGGAGCAAAAGCAGGATCGAGGGCGTCGATATCAAGCGTTACATACACTGCTCCAACACCTCCTAGCTGTTCCACAACATCATGCGCGACATTCTTGATTCCGTGCATATGGACACTGCGTGCCGTATGTATACAAATTTCTGGATGGTCTCCAAGAAACGAAAGCTCATCCTCCATGAAGGAACGTATCCCAACCATTGACAACTTACGGGAGTTCATGTTGGGAAGTTCCAAAACCCGGCGTTCTGTACATGCATGCGACCAGCGGTGTCCCTCAAATGTATCGGCAAGATCGAGATGCGCGTCGATGTGGACCACCCCAAACTCTCCCTTTATCGATTTGCTGAATGCCCTTGTAAGTGGGATCGTCACAGAATGATCCCCGCCTAGGAATAGCGAGAAAGGATGACGCAACACCATAGCTGCGCGCTTTTCAACTCCACCAAAACATCGCTGCCAGTCTACGTCAATAGCTACATCACCATAGTCGAAGATACGTAGGCCACTAAGAGAGACTCCCTCCTCGGTGGCTGGTGCAATGTGGGGTGCCAGCTCACGGATTCTCTGTGGAGCAAAGGCGGACCCCTTGCGAAAACTGCTTGCTCTGTCAAATGGAACCCCCAGCACACCTATTTCCGCCGCAGGATCACTGCTCTTCAGACCGCTCCACGCTCTTCGGTGACTAGGTTCAATCGTGTTAGAGGACATCATGGTTCCCATTGTAAGACATCTCTACAGCTTGGCAAGCTAGTGCAAGAGAACACCGCAAACCGACTGCTTAGGCATAGCATACGTTATGCCCACCTCTCACTTTTCTCTCCCTTTCTGCTAGTGAACAGAGCAACAATACTGTTCATAGGCAGGCAAACCCCAAATATGTAAGGCACAATGAGTCTTGTTCTCATAGAGCATGAAACCGCCTCGCTCCGCCTTACGTCCGCCTATTATCTATCCTATCTATCGGTCTTTTGGCACCATCTACTATGGTAGGTTTTCATCGAAACCCCATAATACCAATAAAGATCCTTTGGTTGCTTGTGGTCACATGGTAGGTTGAGCAGCTATTGAGGGAGTTTGTTTACTGCAATAACAGCGTCTTCACTCAGGACATCGGCATACACCTGCGTTGTCTGAATGGAGCTATGACCGAGCTGTTTTTGGACGAGGCGTATATTATACTTTGACGCGCGGTAGAGGAGTGAAGCGTACGTATGACGACAGGAGTGGATGGAAAAGCGAGAAGGGAACCCAAGCACGAATGCATTGGTTTTGAAGATCCGGTAGACTGCAGTGCGAGTCAGCGGCCCTTCACCGCGGGAGGAGATGAATAGACTAGCAGAAGGCTTAATAGACTGCGCGGCTTTCTCTTTCCAGGCAACAAACTTGATCAAGTGCCGGCGTAGCGGGTCTCCCAAGTTGACTCCTCTCTTTTTGTGACCCTTTCCGTCGCGCACAATTAGCGAGCCATGCTCTTCTCCTAGGATGATATCTCGTATCCTAAGGGAACAGATTTCGGATACACGTAAGCCAGTATCTAGCGCTACATGAAGGATAGCCCAGTTTCTGACAGCATTTTTCTCCCCGCTAGCCGCGCGATCTCTACAATGGTTCTTTAATTTCGACACCTGTTCCAGCGTAAGAAAATCCTCCCGGGTTATCTCAAGAGACATCCATCTCTCCTTATTTTTGCATCAATAGGCTACAAAGATTTGGAGATGTTTATGTGGACACGTGTCGCAACAAAAGATTACTTTTGTTGCGAACTACGACTTCGCCCGCCTCGAAGCCCCTATTCTTGCTACTTACATGACTTTCACCCACATCTTCACTAGAGACCTCAAAGGCTAGGTTTTACCCGGTTGACCTCATAGAAGCCATTTATGAGCCTCTCATGCGATTGCCATACGCCTGGTACGGATCAGCTCTGCGAGCACTGTAAACTGCACACCTAGAACAGATGGAGAACGAAGCAGGCAGAAAGGCCTCTGTTTTAAGCAGCCAACAGGGATAAGTGAGTATTTGATATTGCCGGCAGGGTTCCACTGAACCTCGAGGAAGGGATTACCCTAGCTCAGATCGATTTCGTGCTTCATCTCTTCCCACCATTCATGACAATGCTCTGACTTACCGGGCGTAAGGTTACCCTCCTCCAGTAAAGCTACTCGTTTTCGCAGGAATGCGATCTCGTCCCTCAGTATAGCGACTAATTGGTTCTGTTGCTCACGATTGACTGAGTCTTGTGTGAAACCGCCACTTCTTTGTGTTGCCACAAGCCCGTTCTCGCCCATCGACTGCTGTATAACGTCACTCGCCTCGTGGAGTGTTAGTCCGGTATCGTACAACTGTTGAAGCTGCCGCAGCAGGCCTAGCCCTTCCTTGGTAATAAGGATCTGATTGTTTGGCCCATGCCGCAAACAACTACTGAGAATACCTCTTATTGCACTGATACGGTTGCGGACTTGGTTGGCAGTTTCTAGGCCCAAAAGCTTGCGCAGATCACTAATCGTGTACATATCCACCTCAAGAGTTACAATAGGATATTGGCAAGCAATAAGCAAGTCGACCGTAAATAATGAGGAGAATATGCATGGTTCCATACATAGATGATCAGCAGAAACTGATTGACAACAGGTGAATTGAGAGGAATAGGCTTTTCGAAGATGTTACCCAAGTAAAGTAGTTACCCAAATCAGGGAAGAAAAGTGAGAGTTAAGTAGTTAAGATACTTGCCAGTTGTCAATTGAACTACGCTAAGGATGAAGTAGCCAATCAGTGCAAGGAAGGGAAGAGGTGAGCCAGCGAATGTGGAGTGATGACCCCGGAAAGGTACTTAGGCAGGCAGCTAACATCGTCCAGAGCGGCGCCATTTGTGATGAATGCCTCGGGCGTGCCTTTGCACAGCTGGGACATGGTCTTGCGAACAGCGAGCGCGGGAAGTCTCTACGAATCATGCTTTCTATGCTCGGGATAGGGGATAAAGCAGGCTCATGCTGGATTTGTGAGGGTTTCCTTAGGGATGTCGATTCCTGGGCGAGTCGTGCCGTTGCATTGTCTAGTGGAATCAACTTTGACAGTTACCTATTTGGCGTGAAGCTCAGCCCAAGACTTATCGAGATGGAAAGGCTGTTTAGTGAGCGATTCTGTACGAACCGTGCCGAGTCACTCAAACACGCGATTAATCGTAGGATTGGCAAAGCATTTGAGGCACAAGTTGCACATGGGACGCTTGATATTGAGAAGCCTCATCTTTCCTTTGTTATTGACCTTGTCAGGAATACGATCGAGCTTCGGGTTCTTTCCCTATTCATCTACGGGCGGTATCAGAAGCTGACGCGTGGGATTCCTCAGACTCGCTGGCCGTGCCGTCACTGCAGGGGCAAAGGATGCGATCACTGCAATTCCACAGGAAAACAATACGAAGAATCAGTGGAAGAGCTTATGGAAAAGGCATTTCTGGACGCAGCAGGCTCGAACAGCGGCCACTTGCACGGAGCCGGACGGGAAGACATAGATGCTCGTATGCTTGGGTCCGGCCGACCGTTTGTGCTCGAGGTTTGTTCGCCGCGTAGGCGTGAGCTGGATCTTGTGTCACTTCAGGCTGAGGTTAACGAGACGCAAGGAGGCAAGATAAGAATAGGGAAGTTGAAGTTTGTTCCGCGCATGATGGTATCGAAGATCAAGGAGATACGCGCAGCCAAGACATATGAGGCGCTCGTGTCATTTGAAGGCGATATTTCTCGAAGTAGCCTGCGTGAAGCATTGTGTAAGCTTGTCGGAGAGATCAAACAGCGAACTCCGCAACGAGTTGCTCATCGCCGGGCTGACCTGACACGTACTCGTAGGATCCATGAAATCGGAGGAGAGCTAGTATCCTCCCATCAGGCGAACATCACGGTGAAGAGCGAAGGAGGTCTGTACATTAAGGAACTTGTCTCAGGTGACAATGGTCGTACAGCGCCAAGTCTGGCTAGTTGCCTTGGAATTGCTGCTCACGTTATTACCCTAGATGTAGTCGAAGTAACCTCGTCCCTGTTTCCATATTGACCAGATGCTTGCAAGTCGGTGTTCTAATTGCGTAAGGTTTGGCGGTGAAACCAATGGCAAAAACAAGAAAGGAGACGAACTGGAACTTAGCAACAACGGATGTTTCTCATCTCCTGCAGATCTACTATCGTGAGATATCTCGCTTTCCTCTTCTAACCGCAGAGAAGGAGCGCAAACTAGCTCGGTCTATGGCCAAAGGAATAGATGGAGCGCGACAACGGTTAATCATTTCCAATCTTCGCTTAGTCGTCAAGATAGCTCAAGGGTATGCTGATTCTGGCGTTGACCTTATTGACCTTATTCAAGAAGGCAATCTTGGTTTGATTGAGGCCATCGATCGGTTTGACGTTGAACGGGGCTATAGGTTAAGCACATATGCGACTTGGTGGGTGCGCCGTGCTATTCTTTCGGCCATTACTGAATACTCGCGAATGATCCGTATACCTGACTACTTGTTCCGTGCTCTGCGCCGGCTGAAACAGATTCGAGACTTATCTCAAGGTGAAGCAGAGACAAATGAAGAAGAGATCACAACGATTACTGGTCTCTCGGTGGAGCGTTTGGAACAAATTGAGAGAAAAGTGAGGGATCTGCGTTCCTTGGATCAGCTTGTTGGAGCTAGTGGCGAAGAGACACTGGAAGAAGTATTAGAAGACACAACTACACCGGCGCCAGAAAGGGAAGCACTGCGACTTCTCTTCCAGGAAGAGCTGCGCGACATCATCGATTACATTCCGGCACGACAAGCCTCTGCGCTGCGATTGCACTACGGACTGGAAGATGGAATACCTTACTCTTTGGCCGAAGTAGGTAAAGTGATGGAAATAAGCCGCGAACGTGCGCGTCAACTTGTACAAGAGGGATTGGTCAAGGTTACCGCGAAGTGGAGCTATCGCAGCTTGGAGTACTTTCGCAATCTGTTGCTAGAATGAGCACTCCCCCACTCGCCAACAGCTTAACACCATATTCGTCTCTCCTTCAGCTAGCCTCTCCACGCCTCGAGACAGAAGATACTGCTCGGCTCAAAACGATAACACTAGCGAAACTTTGAAGCCATTGACACGCCAAGGATGAATACTGTATTCAACCCTTTCCGCATTGCTGGGTTTGCAAGCGAAAGACGTTTGTCCTCCAATACTACTGATCGATAAGGGCGGAAAACTCCTCTTCGCTAAGAATCTTGACTCCAAGGCTCCGTGCTCTGGCTCCTTTTGATCCCGGATTTACACCCATTACTACATAGTCAGTCTGAGAGCTAACTGAAGCGGACACTTTTCCTCCGAGATTCCTGACCCGTTCGACTGCCTCATCACGGGTCATACTAGGAAGTGTGCCGGTAAAGACAAATCGTTTCTCTACCAGGTGACCAAGCTGGGCTTCCTCGCCCTTGATCTCTACCCCGCAAGCAAGAAGTTCTTCGATCACAACACGATTCTCCTGATTGGCAAAGTAATCAGTGATAGCAGTAGTAATGGACGGTCCAATCTCTGGAATTGCGAGAAGCTCCTCCTTGCTTGCACTTTCCAATCGGCTAAGAGTTCCAAAGCGTCCGGCAAGTATTCGAGCCGTTTGCTGACCAATTTCTGGGATTCCTATGGCAAAGAGAAGCCTCTCCAGGGTTATCGATCTACTGTCTCGAATTGCTGCAAGGAGGTTATCCGCTGACTGCGGCCCCATCCTCTCGAGCGAGATCAAGGTCTCTCGATCGAGGCAAAAGAGCTGGCTTGGCCGCTTCGTTAGCCCTTTCTCGACTAACTGGTTTACAACCTTTATTCCCAATCCAGCGATATCAAATCCCGCTTTTCCAGCAAAGTGGACAATTGATTGCTTGATGCGCGCCGGGCAAGAGATATTGACACAGCGACGGGCTACCGTGCCTTGTTGGCGGATGATCATGCTTCCGCAGCTCGGGCAAACAGAGGGCATTCTAAACGGCAACTCATCTCCGCTCCTATATTCAGTCAATGACTTCACAACTCTGGGGATTACATCTCCAGCTCGTTGAATTATCACCATATCTCCGGCACGGACGTCCTTACGTTCTACCTCATCTTCGTTGTGTAGAGTAGCGCGAGAGATTTCTACTCCATACAAGCGTACTGGTTCCAGGATTGCCACTGGAGTGAGTATTCCTGTGCGACCAACCTGAACGATAATCTCTCTTATTTTAGTGATGGCTTGCTCCGCTTGAAATTTCCCCGCAATTGCCCACCGAGGAGAATGCGACACGCTACCCAGGATCTTGCGTAACGCGAACTCGTTAACCTTGATCACCACTCCATCGGCTTCGTAGGACAGTGACTTCCTCCTTACCTGAAAGTCGTTGTAAAAACTGATCCCTTCTTCAATTCCACTGCAGAGCCGGTAAAGTGGATTGACGCGCAATCCTAACTGGGAAAGCACTTCTAAGAGTTGCTCTTGAGAGCTAATGCTGATGCCTTCTACTCGACCAATGTCATAGCAAAACATTCTCAACGGCCGTGTGCTAGTAGTTCGTGGATCCAGTTGGCGAAGTGAGCCTGCCGCTAGGTTCCTTGTGTTGGAAAAAATAGGGAGGCCCGCGGCGTCTCGCTTTTCGTTAAGTTGGAGAAGGTCGTCTCTCTCAACGTATACTTCTCCTCGCACTTCAAGCACCGAAGGGATGGCCACGTGAGACCTCCTCAGGCGCAGAGGAATGCTACGGATAGTGCGTAAGTTAGCGGTAACATCCTCGCCGTTTGTTCCATCCCCGCGCGTGGACCCACGTGCAAGAGAACCATTCTCATACACGAGTTCAACAGAGACACCATCAAGCTTTGGCTCAGCTATGTAGCTAACCCTATCTACATCAAGCAGCTTGCAGACTCGTTTGTCAAATGCGTTGATTTCGCCCACCGTAAAGGCGTTGTCTAGACTAAGCATGGGGATAGCATGCACTATTGTACGAAACCCTTCAGCGGGCGAAGCGCCAACACGTTGAGTAGGAGAATCTGTGGTAACAAGTTGGGGATGTAAGCTCTCTAGTCTTTGTAGCTGCCGGAACAGAGAATCGTATTCGGCATCGCTTATCTCCGGCCGATCAAGGACATGATAAATGTAGTTATGGTGCCGAATCCGCTCGCGTAGCTCTTCAATCTCTCTATCTATCTGACTCCTCATCTTATATAGAGGGTGACGTGTAAACAAACGATTGTCAAGCGAAAACGAGCACGGTAGCTCAAATAGCAGAGGGGCACATTTGCTTAGTTGAGAACAGGTCGCCTATTGTAATAGTATAGGCTTGGGATCTTGCTTATCAGAGATGTCAGGCCATAGTGCCCCAGTGAACAGCTTAACTGTGGAGAACATGCCTGGTCGACAAGGGCAGATCAGAGTACTGCGAGGTAGATTCTAATGGAACTAGCTCTACAATTCTTAGCACTGTTTGTAGGAATAGCGATTGGTTTCCTTGCTTCATACATGCATAACACCAGTAAGAGGACCCAACTAAGAGAGCGCCTTGCTGTTGCCGAAGATAGAGTTGTGGAAGATGAACGCCTGCGTGAGGAAAACACAACACTCAAGATCCAACAGGCTCAATTGCAGAAGGAACACCAACTTGATTCAGAAAAGGCGCGATGGGTAGAAGAGGCGCAAGAACGGCTGCGAGAAGCATTCGAGGCCTTGGCTAGTAAGGCACTACGATCGAACGCTGATGCATTCTTGAAACGCAGCCACGAGCAGCTCAACACCCTTCTTACTGGGATAAAGGGTGATTGGGGCATGCAAAAGGAAGAAGTAAGAAACCTTGTTCAGCCACTCGAAAAGACGCTAGCAACCATGGACATACAGCTACGGACACTGGAGGAAAAACGCGAGGGAGCGTATAGAAGTCTAGAGCAACATCTTGCTTCCCTTTCCCAGGCTCATACCCAGCTTAGGGACACAACCGTTACCCTTGCGCAAGCCCTTCGATCATCTACTGTGCGAGGGCGGTGGGGGGAGTTCCAGCTGCGACGCGTAGTAGAGCTTGCTGGTATGACGGCAAATGTGGACTTCGCCGAGCAAGTTACAACTGATAAGGGTAGACCAGACATGATCGTGCACCTTCCTAATGAAGGAATCCTGCCAGTCGACGCTAAGACACCAATGCAGGCCTATTTCGACGCCGTAAAGGCTAACACCGAGGAAGAGCGCAAGATGAAGCTAAGAGCCAACGTTGAAGCGATCCGACAGCGGGTACGGGAACTTGGGCGTAAGCAGTATTGGGCCCAGTTTGAGCAAGCGCCAGAGATTCTCATCATGTTTGTGCCAAGTGAACCCTGCCTTGCAGCCGCTTTTGAGCTGGATGCCGAACTTCTGGAATCTGCTATTCGCAGACACATACTAATCGCAACACCACTAAGCCTGCTAGGCCTTCTTCGAGCAGTGGCGTATGGATGGCAACAGCATGAGATCGCTGATAATGCTCAGCAGATTGCTAAGCAAGGCCAGGAATTATACGAACGCATAGTCACTTTCGTCCACCACCTGCAGAACATGGGCAAGTGCTTGGGACAAACAATCAATGCCTACGATGCCGCAGTAGGATCGCTGCAGCAGCGACTACTTCCTGCCGCAAGACGCTTTAAGGAACTGAACGCGGAAACAAAAGACCTCCCCGAACCCTTGCCTATAGAGCGGAAGGTACGGCATATTCCCTCCACAAACTCTGAAGAATAGTGCTGCAAGAGGAGTTAGGTGAGATATTGGGGGCTGGTATCGCGGACTGATCATCTCGCTGTGACATGATCCACGCCGAGCTAGAATTGTTCTTCTGTTGAGGGTGAGTATATGATAACGTTTCTCAAACTTCTGTTCGTTGCCACGAGCATTTCTGTCGTTATTGCATCGTGCGCAACAGGAGATGAAGCAGTACTTCATCCCTCGCTACGCAACATTCTCCACCAACTAGCACAGGACAAGAGCATTAATCTTGGCGGATTTGTCAGCCATCTACAGATATTCCCATTGAAACGCACGACGAGCACTCATGTTGATCTAATTGAATGGCAATTTGGAGTATTAGTGCAAACCCATCAGGGGTTGTTTGGGCAAACCTTCCTTGGCATTCCCATACTGGTAAATACGGGAACTATTATCGGTATGCAAGTTAGCGTAACAGAGCTGTTGCTCTTGGCTAATTCGCCGCAAGTTGTCTATATTGAGCCTTCATGGAAAGCAGAGCCAAAGCTCGATTACAGTGTTCCCGCAATAGGGGCCGATCAATTGCACTCAGCCGTACCACCACTAACGGGAGAAGGCGTGATTATCGGCTCAGTAGACACAGGGATCGATTATTCTCACCTTGACTTCCGTTATGATTCAGACGGTGATGGCATCGAAGAATCGTCTCGCATCTTTTCTATCTGGGATCAAACTAGTGGTTCTCTAGGCGCGTATTATGGCAATGACGAGATCGAAAGTGACATTGCCCTTGGGCTCGGTCCAGAGAGCGGACAGGTCCGTCAAGCAGACACAAACGGTCACGGGACACATCTGATGGGAATTGCGGCAGGTGATGGATCGTCGTCTGATACCGGCCTGATTGGAGTGGCTCCGGATGCGACAATCGTTATGGTCAAGACCTCTTTCTACACCTCGGATATTATCAGCGGAGTGAGATATATCTTTGAACAAGCAGCTATGCTTGGTTTGCCAGCCGTAGTAAATCTGAGCCTAGGTGGGCACGAAGGACCACACGATGGAACGAGTTTGTTTGAGCAAGGCCTATCCGAGCTAGCACAACAATATGGGCAGGCAATTGTTGTATCCGCAGGGAATGAGGGTGATGCGAACATCCACGTAGGACAGGAGCTCCACGGAAACTCTTTTACCTTCACTATCAATCCCATTTCTCCTTTGCTTGAGCTGCAGCTATGGTATCCGGGTGAATCCAGCTTCTCCCTTACCGTCACCCCACCAGTTGGTTCTTCGCTGACAGTAGACAGAGGCAGCTACGCAAGCTCTCAAGCGGAGAATCTATATGTGGATAACGCTTCTGATGGCACAAACCCAAATAACGGAGATAATGAGATCCAGGTGACTTTGATCGGGGTAACCCCGGGGAGTAAGTGGAGCTTCACGATAACCGATGAAGGCGGCGGCGGTCGATTTGACGGATGGATTATCACAAACACGGGCGCCACAATCCTTGAAGGAGATACACACTGTACGATTGACGAACCAGGAAACGCATACGGCGTAATCACTGTAGGGTCATTCAACACCAAGGAATTGCCCGATTTCCCTACCGAGAATGGGATTGGCGAGATCTCTTATTTCTCCAGCCGGGGGCCGACTCGGGATGGGCGACAAAAACCGGAACTTACGGCTCCGGGAGCATGGATAGCTGCCGCTCTATCCAGTAACAGTTTCAGGGAAGGCTTGCCCGACCCAATGCATACCCTACTCAGAGGAACCAGTTTTTCTGCTGCCCATGTGAGCGGGGTAATAGCATTGATGCTTTCGTACAATCCACAGTTGAGCAACGAAGAAATAAGAATGAAACTCACGGAGACTTCTGTGAGTGATGCTTTTACCGGACTCATCCCTAACACAAGTTGGGGATATGGAAAGGCAAGCGCTTACGAAGCGGTCACTTCGATATACGATCCCGAGGAAAGCGAAACATATTCTCCTACAGTAACCGTGTCAAGCAATCCTGTCAGCAACCGCGCTTTGTTTACGTACACGCTCCCCGAAGGAACAACACAGGCAACGCTACAAGTCTACAATATTGTAGGAGCATTGCTTTTCCAGCAGGAGGTTAACCCAGAATCCAGCCAATATGAATGGGATCTTATTGACAGCCTAGGCAGACTACTGGCAAATGGACTCTACTTGTATACGATCATGGCTGGGGGTAACTCCTCAGAGATAGGGCGATTGGTGATCATCAGATGATCTCGCGGCGCATGCTATGGGCGGTACTCCTTATCTTGTTTCTTGTCTCTGCAATGGCGCGGGGAGAGGATTTTGAGAACGTTGCGGCTATCTTCCAATTGGCAACAGGAACACGTTCCATAGGAATGAGTAATACCCTTATCGCTCTGGCGGATGATGAGAATGCCATATTTTCTAACCCAGCAGGCTTAGGCGCTATCAAGGATATCCGATTCACTTCGTTGTTCTCGCGGCCCTTCGGAGCCTTCAGCTATGGAGCAGTTGGTATCGCTGTTCCCCATTTCGGGATTCTGGGGATGCAACTAGATTCGGGATTGATCACGACTGAAGAAGGGGCTTTTCGTTACGTAAGCCAGGCGGCAACCATCTCGGTCGGTGTTTCAGCTGGTGTGTTCGCCCTAGGCGCGCGAGCAAAGATCTATCGTCTTTCCCAGCCCTTGTCCGGACAAGGCTGGGCGATTGATCCCGCTTGTCTTATTACGATCAATCGTGTGAAAATTGGCGTTATCGTGGAGAATCTTATTTCAGGAGACCTTGCTTTTGAGAACGGTCACGATGAACATTGGCCTACCAGGGTTAACATTGGAGCTGCCTTGACCATGCAGCCGTTCCCTGCAGCCTATTGGAACTTGGCAGTGAGCATTGCAGACATTCTCGCTGCCGAGCCGCAGATAACAGGAGGCGTTGAGGTGTGGATGGAAGACTTTGCAGCGAGGATTGGCTATGCCAAGAGCCAATCCACAATTGGCCTAACCCTGCGTTTCGAAACTTATCAAGTTGATTGGGCTTACGTTTTGCACGCAGACCTTCCTGATAGTCACTATCTGTCTCTCACATTCAGGTTCTAGAAGGAGAAAGTGAAACTGCGCTATTTGGTGATCGTTACATTGCTCATAATTGGGGTTTCCTTGCTATCTCAGGGACAGGAGGAGACGTTTGAGGCTACCATCACTGGAGAGAAGACCTGGCACCTACGCTATGGTTTCGGCTCCCCGCACGGATTGGCTCAGGCTGGCATGGCTCCAAATCAGCTTCATCTTGATCAGTCACTCGCTGTAAACATTACAGGAAAAGCACTTTCCTTCCTTACAATCAATGCTCAATTTGACGATCAGAAACCCATGAACATGCAGTCGTTGACAGTTGACCTAGACGCTGGCGATTTGCAGGGCACATTCGGCGATTTTCCTATCGCTCAGGAGGACACTTTTCTTGCTTACAACAAGGAGCTCAGAGGCATACGCCTAGATTATCAGATCGGCAAAGCACAACTATCTGGTATTCTCTCTCAGGTTGAAGGGATCTCGGAATCCAAGACATTTGTTGGCCGGACAGCGCACGAAGAGAAGACTTTCTCTTTGTATTCTCCTGAACAACCGTGGATTAGACAGCCGTACTTGCTCAATCTTCAGGGGTTGTACCATTTTGAGCTAGAAGAGCCTTTCATTGAAGGGTTCTCGGTCGCGACCATTGACTTGGTGGCCAATCAAGCCCTGAACTCCCACCTTATCGCCTACGGGCTTGGCTATCTATTTGAAAACATTACTAAATCTCCATCTCAAGACCTTTCCAGAGCACGTTTTTCCGTTGTTAGCAGAGAGCAAGACTTCCTCATCCTCAAGAGCGAGCCGCAAATCCTCTTGCGAAGGTGGGTACAGGAGTACATAAGACAATACAACGAGGAGACGCAACTTGGTGATTCGGAAGAGAAGCGCTATCCATTCATTATTGGAAGCGACTATGAACAAGCCTTTCTTAATCAACTTATGTCTTTCTGTTATCTAGAAGTTGAGGGAAGTGAATATCCGTTTACGACGGGAAAACAAGAGCGTTTCTATTATCTTGGCCACACTGACCTGAAAGAGGGCTCGATCGTGGTAGAAGTAAGCTTACATGGCGGGACGTTTCTACCAATCACTGAAGCCGATCTGCCCGAATATAATGCATACCCATTTCTTAGTGAGGGAATCATCGAATTTGACTTCCCTGAACAGTTCTTTCGGGAAGCGGAGAACGCGGCAAGAGTCTCATTTGACTACGCCGTGTCCGGGGATGTGTTCATTCTTGGGCTATCTATTGTGCAAGGAAGCGAAAAGGTCTACCTAAATGGAGAACTTCTCAAGCGTGACATGGATTACTCTATTGACTACGAAGTTGGCGTGCTGATATTGTTCCTTGAAGTAGGCGAGGAAGATACGATCCAGATTGACTACGAACGTTTCCGTGGCGGTCTGGGAAGCGGCGCTGAGTATTCACGCAACTTCTACGGGCTTAGCCTTCAGCTTCCTGTCACTGAATCGCTTGACTTCAGATTGAGCCTACTGCAAGCTGCTGATAATCCTATGCCGCTTAGTGACCCCGCAAAGGCTCATACTATGCCAAACACTCACACTATCTCCGGGGTGAGCGGAACAATTGACTTGGATGGCTTTCGCGCTAATGTTGTGCTTGGATATAGTAATGATTCCTTCCCCCTCGATGACAATCTGCGGCTGAATCTTCCCAATCTGGTAACCACGATTTTGGTTCTTCCTCAGTATGTCCTTGTTGGAAACTTGAATGGGATTAGCGCATATAGCAGTGGCTTCTGGAGTAACTACACCGCCGGAACCGGTCTTTCCGGAAATCGAGTTCGCGGCATGGTAAGCGATGGTGACAGTGTATATATCGGCACCGACTCAGGGCTTACAGTACTCCATTTGAAGGGAGTATCCCCACTGGCCCACGTCGAGAACTGGCAGCGCTTTTACGAAAACGATGGCCTGCCAAGCTCAGAAGTCCGCGCGCTTACGCTTGTCGGCAAAACCCTGTGGATCGGAACCACAGGTGGCTTAGCGCGAGTCAAGCCAGAAGAAATCGAAACCGCTGAGGCTTGGAAAACGTACACCCCTGATTTGTTTCCGGATATGAGAGGCATTCTCGCGCTTGCTGGAGATAACACCACACTGTATATCGGCACAGATCACGGTCTATTCTCCTTTGACATAGCAAAAGAAGAAATGACTGAACTTCACGGGATGAGTGACATTGCAGTTGGAAATCTAGTGCTGATTGACGGACTCCTGTATGCTAGCTCAGAGATTGGACTTCGTTCCTTTTATGAGGGAATGGGTTGCGGGTGGCTTGTATTTGGCAAGGCAGTTCGGGCGACTGCCATGGTCAATGGAGATATATGGTACGCAACTGATGACGGTCTTTACCGTGTCTCGGACCAGAAACCGTTCATCGATGATTGGTCGATAACCGCGCTGACTGGCTCAGCAGACGGGGATTTATGGATAGGAAGCCGCGCAGATTCTAGCTATCAATTGAACGTGTGGCGGGTCAATAGTGAGCTAGAAACGTTCACCAATTACGTAATGGGAATCGATGGGCGCGATAAGACCAGATTTAGAGATATCCCATCAGATGAGCATAGATACCAGGGGTTATTCGCTAGAGCAAGTTTCAACCGCGACGTAGGTACATTCAGAATCTCTGGAGACTTCGAGAGTATCGCTCCAGGTTTCTCGTCCATAGGCCGTCCAGGCCGCCGCGATGTAACCGGTTGGAATGTTTCAGTAGCTGCCACTTTGGCAGAAGGGATCAATATCTCTGCTTCCCATGGTTATCATATGATTGACCAAAGAAGTGAGGAGCAAAGAGACATCATGGATAACCAGCTATCCTTTGCATGGCAATTTGGTCCCCTATTCAGCTTTTCCCTAAGAAGCGAAATGGTGGATGATGATTGGCTGCACATGGGAGCTGATAGCACAGCTCTTTCTTACAGCGTTGGCCTGCAAGACGAATTCTTTGACGATACTCTTTCACTAGCCGTAGCCTGGAATGATTCGTTTGAAACAGCTATCTCTAAAGATTATTACCGCCGGGACAGCGGGCTTAGCTTTACGGGAACCTACCAGATACTCTCTGGATTCTCGATCGCGGGAAGCTGGGAATACCCACTGATTCTTGATGCGACCGGTGCACAGAGAAGCGAGAAGAGAAACCTCTTCATTAGCCTGTCCCGCAGCCTTGGCGAGGTGGTTAATGTAAGCGGAAAGTATGAGCTATCTGCTAGCCGCTTCCTGCCCACTGAGAGTCTTTTCATGATTCATACCGCGTCCATTGACCTCGGCTTCAACGAGTTTGCTCTTCTTGGCCTGAGATTTCTACCCACACTGAACCTTGAATTTGAGACACAGGCAGGAACTGTCGCCTGGGATGGACGAGCTAGTGTACGCGTAGAGCTAGATGCAGTCTTTGCTCAAGTTGCCTACCGCAAGGAATTGCTACAAGTTCCGCAAGGGCGGGAGCAATACGATGATACCTTTACCTTAAGCCTCGGGTATACAGGCATTCCATACCTCAGGCCAACTGTTTCCTATACCAGAGGTGTCAGGATTGTTGTTTACAAGGACGAAACACGTTCCAGTGGGGACCATATCCTTACTGGGCGGCTTTTCTGGGCACCGCCACAAGCGAACCACCGCAATGATCTCTCCTTAGCGCTCAGGGTCAATGAGAGTGATGAGATCACCGCTTCTGTACTAAACACCTTTTCCTACACCATCTCCCAATACGCTTCTGCGCGGCTTAGTCTTAATGGACGCTACAAGATTACTGGGGCTGCGACTGGAAACAATCTTAGCTTAACCCTTGGCGGGATTCTTGACTACAGGCTTTCCGATTCTTGGCGTGCGTCACTTGCTGTCTCTTACATCGCTGGAGAAACACATACAACCAAATTCTATCATAGCGTATTGTTCAGTCTTTTCATCGCAGCACAGTTCTAGCTACGCAAGGCAACCATCGGGTCTCTAGGAGAGGGCGCTTAACGATGCAGGTCACTTGGGCCAGCTCCTGGCCAACAAGTCTTCAAGTGGTGGTATCATTCACCGCAAAGTATAATACGGACTTATCTATTAAGGTTATGAAAGGGACACTACCGTGAACAACAGAAAGAAGGTACTTGTTTGCAGCGCCTGGCCATATGCCTCTGGGGTTCCCCATCTGGGAAACTTGGTTTCTTCGCTGCTTTCAGGTGATGTGTTCGCTCGGTATTATCGGCTGCGTGGGCATGAGGTTCTCTACGTATCGGGAACGGACATGCACGGGGCGCGAATTGAGTACGAAGCGACGAGACTCGGCATATCTCCAGCTCAGCTATCTCTACAGCAACACAAGGAGATACTCTCCATACTTGATGCGTTTGGCATAGAGTTTGACAACTATACCACTACAGAGTCACCAACACACAAACGCTTTGTGCGTAACATCTATCTTCAAATGGAGCAACAGGGCTACATTACTCGTGCAGAGGAAAACAGAGCCTACTGTGTTCGGTGCCAGATGTTTCTGGCCGATCGGTTCATTACTGGCATGTGCCCCCGCTGTGGCGCGAACAGAGCAATGGGAAACCAGTGCAGCTCATGTGGGGCAATTCTTGAACCGGAAGAGCTGATAAGTCCTACTTGTAGCACTTGTGAACAGGGCAACATCGAGTTTCGTTCAAGTCAGCATTGGTACCTCGATCTGCCAAAACTGACGCCTCTGTTGACTAATTATGTCGATGAAACAAAGCTTCGGAAGAACGTTTACCGATTAACGAAACAGATGTTGGACGAAGGTCTACGGCCCAGGGCAATGACCCGGGATATCTCCTGGGGAATTCCCGCTCCATTTGCGGGAGCGGAAGGAAAGGTTATCTATGTATGGGGCGAAGCTGCTCTAGGCTATGTTTCAGCAACAATCGAACGCTTCGCGGGAGAAGATAAGTGGAAGGAGTTTTGGTTCGGCGATGATGTTTGGCAGATTTATACGATGGCCAAGGATAATATTCCGTTTCATACTCTGATTTTTCCAGGGCAACTACTCGCTTCTGGCAAGGGATATCATCTTCCGGATCAAATTGCCGCCACAGAATACTTGAACTGGATTGACGGAAGCAGGTTTTCCAAGAGTCGTGGTGTTGGACTTTACTGCGATCAAGCAGCTCAGGTAATGGACCCTGAGCTATGGCGCTTCTATCTGCTTCACAACCGGCCAGAGGAACGTGACGCTAATTTTTCGTGGCAAGAATTGGGAAAGGCTATCAATGGAATCTTCATCTCCAATGTGGCCAATCTTACTAATCGTGTGCTTTCCTTCATTCAAACTCGCTACAAAGGAGAAGTCCCCTCCAATGATCTCGACCCCGAAGTAATTGAACATATAGCGACGGCAATTTCGAAGTATGAAGCGGAAATGAGCGCAGGAAATCTGAGCCGCGCTTTGCGTACTACCTGTGCTTTGGCGGTTTTCGGGAATGAGTATTTTCAACGTAAGGAACCCTGGTCATCTGATGATCGGCGTGCAGTAACAAGCGCCTTCCATCTCGTGAAGGCAATGACGGTGACGCTCCTACCTTTTGTTCCTCGATTTGCTGGTTCCGTTCTTGCAGCTATGGGGATTTCTTGCCCGTCTTGGGAAACAATAACAAGGGTAGCCGACAAAAAGCCACTTACCAAGGAGCGCGTCCTTATCCCCCCCATTGACATAGATGAGATAGAAGAACGCACTAGACCACCAAAAGCGGACTAGAACATCACTTGAGCTGGCTATCGGCGCCTGATCTTATCTTAGTGTGCGAGCAGTTTCACGGGTAGATTCCGCTAGTTGTGATGGACCTGGAAGACAATCTCTTGATCCAACGGTAGGAGCGCCTAGCGTTGGTGGCTGATGAGAAATCATAACTTGGGTGGGTGCATTGAAAAACAGGAAGTAGCCTGCTAAAATCTGTGTTACTTGAGGTGCTGGAAATGTATGCCGTAATTCAAACAGGTGGAAAACAATATCGAGTCGAAGAGGGAATGTTCTTGGAGCACGAGCTGATTCAGGGCCTTGATTCCGGAAAGCCAGTAGAATTCAGCAAGGTTGTTCTTCTCGTTGACGATAGCGGTGCCCATGTAGGAACTCCTTACCTAGATGGTGCGGTAGTCAAAGGTAAGGTGCAAGCACAAGCGAAGTCGAAGAAGATAGTTGTCTACAAGTACAAGAGCAAGACGGGATACCGGCGCAAGCGTGGTCACCGTCAGTCGTTTATGACAACACTAATCACTAAGATAGAGCCGTAGGGGAGATAAAGTGGGCGAAGTCCTTGTCAGACGCGATGAAGATGGCAGACTTGTTGGCTTCACGCTGCAAGGAATGCAAACAGACACAACCGCTTCAGCAAGTGCAGTACACTTGTTGCGGGCAACGGCTGCCTCGGTGAGTGGTTATTTACATATTAGACCAACCTTCTCTGAGGGAAAGGAATTCCTTCTGACGATTGACCGAAGTGATCCTCATTTGGACAGGGAAATAGATGCGATTATGGAGACTCTGTTGATTGGGCTAAAGATGTTAGAGGAAGAATACCCCCATGATCTTGTGGTTCGTGAGGCTGGGGCGGAAGTACGTGTATAGGTAAGGAGTAGTATGGCACACAAAACGAGTACTGGTTCGTCCAGTAATTTTAAGGATAGCCCTGGTCAACGTCTAGGGGTGAAGCGATATGGAGGCCAGTGGGTAAACGCAGGAAGCATCATCATTCGCCAACATGGAACCAAGTACGGTTTAGGACGGAACGTTGGCCTGGGCCGAGACTACACGATTTATGCCACCTCTCCGGGCTATGTCCAATTTGAGGGACGTAGCAAGAAATACGTTAGCGTGTTGCCAGTCAACAAGGATTAGTTCTCTTCGCATGTTTGCCTCGTGGCGTCTCCATGTTCATTGATCAAGCAGACATACATGTGCATGGAGGGCGTGGAGGCAATGGCATAATAAGTTTTGCGTCTAATCGTTACCGCATAAGAGGGGGCGCAGACGGAGGAAGTGGTGGAAGCGGTGGAGCCGTAATAGTGCGCGCCGAAGCAGGTATATCTACTTTGTATCGGTTTCAGAGTGACACTATATTTCGTGGCAAGCCTGGAAGCAATGGGGGAAACAATAATAAGAAAGGCGCACAGGGCAAGGATACTATTATCTCTGTCCCTATAGGAACAGTGGTCTTCGATCGAAGTAGTGGCAGGCAGATTACGGATCTCTTGTCCGCGGGGGACGAAGTAGTAGTCGCGCGTGGCGGAGAAGGCGGAAGGGGCAACAAAAGCTTTACCACTTCTACTCGGCAGGCACCGCGAATCTGTGAACGCGGAGCAAAGCCCCAGAGCAATGCCCTACGTCTTGAATTGAAGATTCTCGCGGATGCAGGGATAATTGGCCGACCTAATGCTGGAAAATCAAGCCTTATCTCGCTTATTTCGGGAAAACAGGCAAAGATAGCTGATTACCCATTTACTACCACTATCCCCAACATAGGCGTGGTGAATGTCGATGACATACATCAGTTTGTAATAGTCGATGTTCCAGGCTTAGTCGAGGGAGCGCATACTGGTAAAGGTCTTGGGGATCGCTTTCTGAAACACATTGAGCGGACGCGGGTGCTTGTTCACATGGTAGACCTGGCAGGAGATCAAGGACAGGATCCACTTCAGGCTTACGAAGAGATTAACAAAGAACTTGCCGCCTTTAACCCCCGTTTGGCTGAACGCCGACAGCTTGTTGTAGGGAACAAGATCGATCTGGTTGAGGACAATGCAGTAGAGACGCTAGTGGCTCGATTTGCCAAGAATGGTATTGAGTTGCTGCCGACATCTGTTGTTACGGGAAGCGGAATCCCTCAGTTGATAACGAAGATTTATGACGTCTTGCAGGAAACGACAATACACAAGGGCAAGACTGCGGTACCATGGCGTGTATATCGATATTCCGATAAAGCGAGCTTCTCTGTGAGGCGTGAAGGCGACGTTTTCATCTTAACAGGAGAGGCCATTGAACAGCTGGTCCAGAAACTCGTGCTTGACAGCGAGGACGCGTGGGAATACCTAGGCGGTCGCCTCGAGAAGATGGGGGTAGTGCGTGAACTGGTACGCCGCGGTATTGCTGAAGGAGACCTTTTACGGATAGGAGATGTTGAACTTGAGTTTCGCGACTAGAATCGGGCTGTTTGGAGGAACATTTAATCCCTTACATAATGCGCATTTGCTTGTGGCGCAACAAGCGCTTCGCGAGCTGTCGTTATCTAAAATAGTGTTTATCCCCAGTGGCATCCCGCCACACAAGAAAGTCGAATTTGGAACTGGTAAAGAGATACGCTACGAGATGGTAAGGGAGGCAATTGCGCCTTACCCAAAGTTCTCTCTTTCGCGGATTGAGATCGATCGTGCTGGACCGGCGTACACAATTGACACAATCCGCGCTATGAAGACGAGTTGTTCAGAGAGGCTCTGTTTTATTGTTGGAGCAGACCTCCTTGCGCAAATTGACACATGGAAGGAACCGGAAGCCTTGCTAGAAGCTATTCCGTTTGTGGTCGCGCCGCGAGATGATGTCAAGCAAGAAGTGTTCTCGCGACCACCATTTCACCGAGCAGAGATACATTTCCTCGAAATGGAGGAGATAGACCTTTCCTCAACCTGGATACGCGAGCGGGTACTTCATGGAGAATCTATCATAGAATACGTGCCGCCGATCGTGGCTACCTATATTGAAGACCGTGGTTTGTATCAGAATGAGCAACTGGCTAAGCTATGCTATAAAGCGCTGCAGAATAATTCATAAACAGGGGAGGCAGAGATAAAAGGAAGCATGAGAGTGAACGAGCAGATCAGAGAGAAAGAGGTTCGGCTGATTGCTGAAAATGGTGAGAATCTTGGGATAGTGTCAATAGAGACAGCCTTGGCAAAAGCAAAAGATAAGGGGCTTGATTTGGTCGAGATCGCTTCCGCTACCAAGCCCACAGTATGTAAAGTTGTTGATTATGGCAAACACCACTATCGTCAGGAAAAACGCCAACGGAAACAAAAGAGGCAAACCCGTCTAAAAGAAGTAAAGTTTACTATCAAGATAGGAAATCACGACTTCGAGACCAAAATGCGCCGTGTACGTACATTTCTATCCGCTGGGAACCAGGTACGGATAACCATTTTCTTCCGAGGAAGAGAAATAGTACATGCTGATCGTGGACATGCATTGATGAACAGGGTGGCAGAGATAGTAAATGACATCGCTAAGCTAGATCACCAACCCTCGCAAAAAGGGAAAGTGCTGCAAATGCTGCTTGTTCCCGTTGACCAACAGAAATGAGGAGAGCAGAAAATGCCAAAACAGAAGACACACCGTGGAGCAAGGAAGCGTTTCAAGCTCTCAAAGAAGGGTAAGATATTTCACCACATGTCCAATTACTTTCACAAGAACACCAAGAAGCGATCGAAGGCTACACGGCAAGCACGACAATGTAAGGAACTTGAAGGCGGACAGACAAGAGTGATTAGGAAGATGATCGGTAAGTAGCAGGAAGATGATCGGTAACTAGAATGGTCGCAGGAGGATATGATGCCACGAGCGCGTGGAGGAAATAAACGCACGGAAAGCCGCAAGAAGATAATGGCTCGTGCTAAGGGATTCAAGGGGAAAAGAGGAACATCTCATCGCATTGCTAAACAAGCAGTAATGAAGGCCCTTCGTAACAGCTATATTGATCGACGTCGGCGTAAACGGGATTTCCGACGATTATGGATCACAAGAATTAGTGCTGCCGCCAAACTGAATGGTGTTTCCTATTCAACGCTTATCGGTGGCCTTAGAAGGAGAGGCATCCAGCTTAACCGTAAGATGCTTGCTGATATCGCCGTGCGCGACACAAAAGTATTTGCGACTCTGGCGGAGCTGAGCAAACAAGAGGCAAGCGAGAACTAAGATGAATTTCCAGGACATTGTGCTTCGTTTACACAACTTCTGGCGCGGTCATGGATGTCTGATTCTACACCCCTACGATGTAGAGACCGGTGCCGGGACATTCAATCCTGCCACTTTCTTCGGGACACTTGGACCCAATGCACTGAGAGTTGGATACTTGGAGCCAAGCCGACGGCCAACAGATGGGCGATACGGGAAAAACCCAATCCGCCTACGACTCCATCACCAATACCAGGCAGTTCTCAAACCGCCCCCAGCCAATATTCAGGAAATGTACTTGGATAGCTTGGAAGGGTTGGGGATGAACCTGGCTGAGCATGATGTCAAGTTCGCCGAAGATGACTGGGAATCACCAACACTTGCAGCATGGGGTGTCGGGTGGCAAGTCTGCCTCGATGAGATGGAGATCAGCCAGTTTACCTACTTCCAGCAAATGGCGGGGATCAATCTCGATCCTGTTTCAGTTGAGTTAACCTATGGATTGGAAAGGATTGCCATGGTTTTGCAGGGCGTAGAAAGCACTTATGACCTCAGGTGGAATGATGGGATATCCTATGGCACCTTGTGGCGGGAAAAAGAAAGGCAGTTCTCCGTCTACAATTTTGAGTCGGCAGCAGTAGAGCGTATCCAGAAGATGTTCACCCTTTGTGAAGAAGAGTGTCGGGCCAGTCTTGTGGCCGGGCTGGTTTTCCCCGCTTACGACTATGCGCTGAAGTGTTCGCACCTATTCAACATTCTAGATGCCCGCCACGCGATTAGCATTACGGAGAGAGAGAGCTTTATCGCTCGGATTCGTGAACTAGCCAAGGCATGCGCACAGGGTTACTTGGGAACGGGAGGAATCGATGCCTGCCCTACTACTTGAGATTGGCACAGAGGAGATGCCTGCATTAGATATTCCTTGTCTTGCCCAGGAACTTCGCGCTACGACAAGCAAGGTATTCACTCAGGAGGCTTTATCCTATCGACAGATTGATGTGTACTACACGCCACGACGTCTTGCCATGCTTGTGTGCGACCTTAAGACACAACAAGAAGAACAAGTGAGGACTATAAAGGGGCCACCAACAGCTGTAGCATTCGACTCTAAAGGATGCGCCACCCAAGCAGGAATTGGTTTCGCGCAGAGTCAAGGAGTGACAGTAAGAGAACTGGGGCAAGTTGAGTATGGTGCTAAGATCTATACATCTGTCAAACGGTCGATCCCTGGCAAGGAAACGTCTGAGGTACTACTTGCTATCCTCCCTAGGATTATCATGGATTTGCACCCCAAGAAGACGATGCGATGGGACTCCTCTGGCCTGTCTTTTATTCGTCCACTTCGCTGGCTTGTTTGTCTTTATGACGACAAGCTCATCCCCATAGAGCTAGGACACCTTCGCGCCGGAAAAAAGACCTATGGTCATCGGTTCTTGGAACAACAGGAGGTCGTTCTTGATAGGGCCACAAGCTATGTGCAAACCCTGGCGGATTCCTCAGTCGTAGTGGATCCAGAGGAGAGGCAGACCATGGTTCTGGATGCGCTCAAGGAACAAGCAGATAGGCTCGGCGCGGACTACCTTGTTGATAACGAGCTTCTCAGCCGTATTGTCAACGGAACAGAACATCCTACTCCGATCTTTGGCAGCATCTCAGAGGAGTTTCTCAATTTGCCAACGGAAATTGTACATGCTACGTTGCGAGAAGAGGGAAAGTTTGTTCCATTCGCTCTTGCGGATGGTACCTCTCCATGCTTCATGGGGTTTCGCGATGGAATGGCTGACAAAGATGGAATTGTACGCGCTGGCTACGAACGAGTTGTGCAGGCCAGACTGCGTGATTCTCGTTTCTTCTTTGACAGGGATCGCCAGAGTACACTGGCAGAAAAGGTGCGAGACTTACACAATATGGTCTATGATGCGCGGCTTGGGTCCCTATGGGAAAAGGTGGAGAGAATTCGTGCTCTAGCAGGTGCGATAGCTGATCATGCTGGAGATGGCTTAGCCCAGGAAGTTGATCGCGCTGCTTTCTTATGCAAGGCCGATCTTGTTACTGAGTTAGTGCAGGCATTCCCCGAATTGCAGGGAATAGCCGGAGGGCTTTACGCACGGCTTGATGATGAGTCGAATGCTGTTGCAGACGCGATTTCTGAGCACTACTTCCCGATATCTAGCGAAGCCAGTCTACCTAAAAGTAGAGTGGGAACTATAGTAGGCTTGGCTGACAAACTAGATACTGTCATTGGCGCGGTTCTTGTCGGAGAGCAGCCAACTGGCTCTCGCGATCCCTACGGAATAAGGCGGCAAGCAAATAGCCTGATTCGTTTGGCTATTGAGGGCAAAGTGGACCTAGACTTCTTTGAGCTGATTGAAAGTCTCGAGGAAACATATCCAGTAATTGAACGGAAGGGCGCTATTTCCGATGTAAGACAGTTTATCAGTGAACGGGTAGCGCAGCTTCTGCGGCAGAAGTATGGAATCGGACCCGACGTAGTTGCCTGTGTTGCTGCAGTGAGAGGCGGCAATTTCTATCACATCTTTCTCCGAGCCCGAGCGGTCACAACCTGGCACGAAAGGAAGGACTTCCATTCACTGATTGCAGCTTTTTCTCGGGTATGTAACATAACAAAGAATAGCGCTGAGACGGACTTCAACCCATCGTTGTTCAAATCCGAGGCCGAGAAAGCATTATGGAGAGAATACCTGAAGGTAGAAGGTTTGCTGACCAATCTTCTTGAGAAAGGAAACTACGAACAGGGGATCAAGCTGCTACTATCCCTCAGAGACCCAATCAATTGCTACTTTGAAGATGTATTGGTGATGGCAGAAGAAGTAAGTCTTAGGCAGAACCGACTCGGTTTCCTGGGCGCACTTACAGGGCTCTTCTACCGCATAGGAGATCTAAGCAAAGTGATCACCACCAGCAACTCTCGCGAAGCCAACCCTGCTTCTGCACAAGAAGAACGGTGACAACAATCGAAGATAAGGCTTGTATTCTACTTACGGGAATAGAGATCTTTGGATTCCATGGTCACGCTGCTCAGGAGAGGAAGGACGGCAATGATTTCCGAGTCGATCTTAAGATTGAAGGCAGGTTCAGGAGTGCGCTCAAAAGCGATCTGCTCCACGATAGCATTGATTACCGTCAAGTTGTAGAAACCATTCACAAGGTTAATAAGGCACAGCAATATAGGTTGATCGAGACCTTTGCTGATGCAATCGTGACTGAACTGCTAGAGCACTTTCCAAAGATTACGAAGCTCTCCCTTCACCTCGCTAAGCTCAGTCCTCCTGGAATGGGAGCTGTATCATCGGCGGCAATAGAGCTAATAAGAGTAAGACAATGAATAGAGATGTGGTATTTCTCTGCCTGGGATCCAATGTGGGGAGAAGAGAATGGCAGATAGATAGAGCCATCAGCGCATTACGCGGTAATGGCTTGAGAATCGTGCGATGCTCTTCCCTCTACGAAACACAACCAGTTGGCATTGAGGAGCAGCCTTCTTTTCTGAATGTTGTCCTTGCGGCCAACACCGATCTTGAAGTTCATGACTTGCTCGCGGTCTGCAAACAGATCGAACAGACACTCGGCCGCAGGGAAAACGGACTTAGGTTTGGCCCACGAACAATCGATATTGACATTTTATTGTACAAGGAACTGGTCATTGAAGAAGCCAACCTTGTAATTCCGCACCCGCGCATGAACAAACGGAGGTTTGTTCTGGTACCACTTGTCGAAATAGCCCCTAGAGTTAAGGATCCAAGAGATAAGAGAACTTACAGAGACATACTGTCGCAAGTCAACAATACAAGGAGGGTCACAAAATTAAAGGCAAAAGAATCCTGATTTCACTTGACTCAAATAACGATGACAGCAAGCGTACGCGTGTAGCGATCCTTGAAGATGATCGCTTAATGGAGATCGATTATGGCCATCAGTGGAAAGAGAAGATTCTCGGAAATATCTACAAGGGACGAGTAGAGGATGTTCTTCCTGGTCTGGGATCCGCATTCGTTGATGTTGGCATTAATGAAAGCCTCTTCCTTTCCCAGGGAGAAATCAACACCGCTATGCTGCTAAGCCGTGGACTTAAGGCACGCAATCGAGAAATTCCTATCAGCAAGGTTCTGCGGCCCAACCAATCACTAATTCTGCAAGTAAGACGAGCTGGCATTGGCTCCAAGAATCCACAAGGAACGACTAAAATGAGTCTACCGGGGCGCTTTTGGATCCTTTTGCCTAAGGAAGACCGAATTGGTATTTCTAGACGAGTTGAGTCCGTGGACTTGCATAACCGTTTGCGACGGCTTGCGCAAGATCTGAAGCAAGAAGGCCAGGGACTAATTGCACGCACCGCTGCTCAATGGGCAAGCAAAGCGGAGCTAGAGCGCGATTATCTATGGCTTGCCGAAACATGGGAGGCGATTGAACTAGCAGCTCAGGGCTCGTCTTCCCCTAAGCTTCTATACAAAGCTATAGGGCTAGTACAAACAATTCTTCGTGATAGGCTTCTTCCTGATGTGAGCGAAGTGATTGTAGATTCACCATTCTTCCGCGAGAAGATACTCTCGTTCCTTGAATATCTACATATGGAGGAATATCGAGGTCGTATCCGATTATATAAAGGTAAGATCCCTTTGTTCGAGCATTACCATGTACAAGAGCAAATTCGGGAAACACAGTCGTCCCGCGTCGATCTAAGCGGGGGTGGCTTCATAGTAATTGACGAAACGGAGGCACTAACCGTAATCGATGTTAACAGCGGGGCTGATGTGAAGCATCGAAATCAGCAAGCCGCGATATTGAACACAAATCTAGAAGCAGCGAAGGAAATCGCGAGACAGCTGCGGTTGCGCAAAATTAGCGGAATAATCATCGTTGACTTCATTGACATGGAAGAACCAAGCGCCGTACAGAAATTGATCGACAGAGTAAAAGAAGTACTAAACGAGGACCGAGTCTCCGCTGATTTTATCGACCTCACTCCTCTTAGTCTGATGGAGATTACCCGTAAGCGTGAAGGCGAGAGTCTAGCTGGCATGTTGGAGAACGCCGACTTTGATCCTTGATTCGCCGGAGTGTCAGCGCTAGAATGATAGACTACGAGTATTGGGCGAATAGCTCAGCTGGAAGAGCGTTCGGGTCACATCCGAAAGGTCGCAGGTTCGAGCCCTGCTTCGCCCATTTTCTTCTATTTCTCGCCCGTTCGGTTCACTCACTCAAGACGCCAAGAGCGATGAAGCAGTCAAATAGTTGAATGGTCGATTGGTTGAATGGGAAAGGCCCAAGAACAGTGATGAGTAATGGGTGAAAGGCCAGTTGAGTGGTTGAATAGTTGATTGGTTAAATGGGAAGGAAAAGACAACTTAAATAGTTGATTGGTTGAGTAAGGAATCGCGAGCTGATTGCTGACAGCTGAAAGCTTCCTCTCTTCATAAGAACTGATACCTAATACCTGGTACCTAGTTTCTGAGTAGCCTGTCCGTATTTTTTAGCGCTACAAACGGTCTTACAACTGACTACTGAGGACTGACAACTTTCTTTTCCGGTTTCCTCTGCGTCCTCTGTGGTTAAAAGGAATGAAGAAGATGTTTTCCTACTTACCGGCCTGTCAGAATACTACAGCAGACAGATCTTCGCGGCACTGCGAGATTCCTTGTCAGTCACTCTGCTAGCTGTTCTTCCCGCAAGAAAGCAGCATCGCTGTAAGGAACAAACTCAT
>DAOVAR010000081.1 GCA_030670905.1 Candidatus Bipolaricaulota bacterium | reverse complement strand
CAAATGACCACTTAGTATATTAGGTGGCGCAAGCTTTCACCGCACCGCCCATGGCACGATCACTTAATACCCATTTTCTTGGTGGCAACCACCTCGGGCAACATGAAGCCAATAGATTGATCGGCCGTGACCCCTCGTCCGTCAGCCAGGGTCAACAGCAACGCGTGAACAATGGCAAGATGCGCAGCCTGGATCTTGCTCGATGAAGGGCCCTCGGGCTTAGCATTGCTCTTGATAAGGTAATCAGCTGTCTCGCCCAAAGGAGTGTCCACATTCTCAGTTATGACTACTGTGATGGCTCCTTTGTCCCTCGCCCGTCTCAACGCATCGTATACAAAGCCTGTTCCGCCACTAGCTGAAATCCCAACAATTATGTCTCCCGGATTAACAGCCAGAGCAATATAGCGAGATAGCCCCATCTCCTCCTCGCCTATTCCCTTAGAAAAACTGACTGGCTGGGCGGTAGCCAGATCGTTGGTAAAGACCAGGATTGGCACCCCGGTTTCTAGTCCCTGGCCACTCATCTCCATGGCCACCAAGCCACTGGCTCCTGCCCCAGTAACCACAACCTTATGCCCTGATTCGATCTGCGCGTTGAGTACTTCCACTACCTGCTCAAGCCCGTCGAGTGCGGTCTCCAAGGTAGCCAAGATACCCTCAGCATCCTGGCGCAGGACACGAGCCAGCTTCTCTCTAGAAGATTGACAGTCAGAAAGATCTACACTAACCATCATCGGCTTATTAATATCAATCACCTGCCCAATGGTATCGATAAGCGTGTAGCCCTCATGACTGTACTGAGTGAACTCTAGAGTAGTACCCGGCAGATTGCCAATCGCCAGATCCAGTCCAGTTAATTGACTGATGAGGCTGGTCTTCCCACTATTGAATACTCCTAGAATTGCCACCCGGTCGCCCGGGGAGAAAGCATCCCGAAAGCGTGATTTGATCGCTTCCATACCCTCACCAGTGACCATCGAGGCTGGGACAAGATCTAGGCCCAGCTTGTCTCGCGTGGCGCTCAGCTGAGCCTTTTCAACGAGATCCATCTTGTTGGCTACTAAGAAGAACGGCAATTGTGCATCTTCGATGGCTTCTAGGAAGACGCGCATCGTACTTATCTGTGGATCCAGCATGTTTATCATGAGAATAGCGCCGCTCGGTTCAAGACGATCGAACGGGGTAGAGACTTTCTTAAGAACGCGTTTACTCGCAGACATTTCTTCCTCCCTTAAGTTGCCCAGTCGATCAAGCGTCATCCAGCAATATGTTTGCTTGTTAGATTCGCCATTCCTAGCTGTGAGAGCTACGTGCGTAGCTACACCGGGGAGCTTTCCAATAAATAGAGTGAACTCCTCACATGGATGGCAACGCCATGAAACACTTGCACTACGCTCCTCTATTGTCCCGTCGGTCGCCCGCCGGATTTGTACAGGAGTGCTTTTTCCTTTGGAAGGGAAGAAGAAGACTGTGCCAGCCTTGAAGGCTTCCGCTGATCTCTCGATTTTCCTCCTCGGCATCACGCCTTAGAGTTAGCCCCAAATTACAACAGGGAACCTCCGCCTCGTCAGCTGGGGATCATAATCCCCAGCCCATGCGCTGTTCTTCCCTCTGTATCTAAAATCGAGTTTACATATTTGTCACCTCCTATGGAATATTACCTCCATCTTCCAGCAAGATTCAATGACAAAAGAGATCTCTCCCGCCCAATATCGTCCTTCTACTTAAGTACTCTTCGTCTGGAAATCACGCACCCACAAGTTGTAAAGTTTGATCCCCAAACAATAATAAGGAGTGTCGATGTTCTCATTAAAGGCTTTTCTTCAACATGAGGTAAAACCAGCGCTGGGTTGTACAGAACCCGGTGCCGTCGCGCTTGCGGTAGCTAGGGCAGTACAAGAGCTACCTCACAATGAGGAAATCTCCTTTGTGCGAGTAACGGTAAGCGAAGGAATCTACAAGAATGGAATGGCAGTTGGCATTCCTGGAGTCAAGGGAGCAAAGGGCAATGCCGTCGCTGCCGCCCTTGCAATGACTTGCGGACAAGCAGAATGCGGCCTACAAGTACTGAAAGACTGCAAGCCTGCAGATGTGTCAACGGCGCTAGAACACCTGCGGCAAGAACGGGTAGAAATCATCCGGCGGATGGATGGACCGGAGATTTACGTGGAAGCTAGCCTCTTTACGCCGCATCATCAAGCAACCTGTATTATTGAACAGGAGCACGCTGCCATCACTAAAGTAGTGAAAGATGGCAAGGTAGTTTTTGAGAAAAATGCCTCGACTTCAAACAAGAAAAGTAAGGGAACTTTCTTGTCACTAATCAGAGCCCTCTCCTACAAGCAATTACTAGAACTAGTTGAAGAGATGGATTCACAAGACGTGAGCTACATTTGGGATGGAATACGGATGAACCGTGCTATCGCGGAATACGGCCTTAGGCAAAAGGCTGACAACGGTCTGGATTCTGGTCAAATCATGCAAACAATGATCGCGGAAAGAGTTCTCAAGAACGATCTTGGTTATCGTGTCCGCGGTTGCTGCTCGGCAGCCGTATCTGCCCGTATGACAGGAGTACAGATGCCGGTAATGAGCAGCGCCGGGAGCGGTAACTCCGGGATCGTTACCATTCTTCCCATAGCTATGGTTGGAGAGAAGAAACGTAACACAGACGAGCAAATCGCTGAGGCTATCGTTGTGGGCCATCTAACGACAAGCTTTGTTCGGGCAAGAGTAGGGCGCCTTGCTCCAATTTGTGGAAGCGTAGTAGCGGCTGGCAGCGGAGCGGCTGCCGGGCTAACCTACTTGCTCGGAGGAGGATTGAGGCAAGCCACTCAGGCTGTGAAGATGATGCTGGCAAACCTTGCCGGAGTTCTCTGTGATGGAGCAAAGGCAACCTGCTCCCTAAAGGCGGGAACTACAGCGCTGGAGGCTTACCTTGTCGCCTTGTTTGCCCTAGAGGGACAAAGCGTCTCCAATGAGGGTGTAGTCGGAGCATCGATAGAGGAAACAATAGATAATGTAGCGCGTATTAGCCAGCAGGGAATGAAAGATGTTGACAAGGTGGTGCTTGCAGTACTACAGGAACGCGCTTGTGAGAACTACACCTAAGCCCAGATCGTTCCTTGTGGGGTATCTTTCAGCGTAACCCCCAGTTTCGCCAATCGCGTACGGATGGAATCAGCAAGGGCAAATTCCTTATGCACGCGCAGTTCCGCGCGCAGATCAATCAACAAATTGATCAGTTCATCCTGCAGGTCTCGCCCTCTTTCTCTTTCCCTTTGGAATAACCCCAGTGGGTTACCAAGTTCACGGATAAGCCCCACAACCTGTGTTAGCGCTTGTCGATCCTGTCCCTCGGCGGTCTTCCGGAAGCGATTGGCTTCGGAGACAAGTTCCTGAATAACGGCAATAGCCGCAACAGTGTTGAGATCATCATCCATTGCCCCGCTATAACGCTCACGAAACTCACCAAGCGAGTCGACAAATTCCCGTCCAGTCAATCCAGCCTCCCCTTTCTCTCCGGTGGCAAACTCCGCTTCCACCTCATCGATTAAGGCATATACGCGGGAAAGAGCCTTGCTAGCTTCCGCGAGGCCTGTCTCTGAATAATCAAGTGGTTTGCGGTAGTGGCGGGAAAGGTAAAAGTAGCGAATGGTCTCTGGTTCAAACTTCTCTAACACTTGATACGCATAAGCAAAGTTACCTAGCGACTTAGACATCTTCTCCCCATTAAATGTGAGCA
>DAOVAR010000049.1 GCA_030670905.1 Candidatus Bipolaricaulota bacterium | reverse complement strand
GCAAGATGCAACGCTACGAACAATCTAATAGCTGACGACTGACAACTAGCTTCACCTCACCCTCATCCCGGATGGGGTCCAGGGCAGGGCCCGGGAATCCAGCGTAATGGTGGTTCTACGTTACCTGTAACGCATTACAGTTTTCAGTTCGCCCTTCCCCCCCTCAGCCATTTAACTATTCAACCATTTAGCTGCTTTATCCCTCCTGGCCTTCCACCCACAAGACACTAGCTACAGCCCACTAGTCGCAAAGCAGTAAGGGATCAGAATTGAGTGATAAACCGTAGATCATTTCCGAGAAAGGTACGGATGTCTTCGATGCCATAGCGCAACATAGCCATGCGCTCAATACCCAACCCAAAGGCAAAACCATTAACTTGTTCTTCATCGTAGCCAACTTCAGCAAGAACAATTGGATCCACCATTCCTGCGCCCATGATTTCAAGCCATTCTGAGGAACCAGGAACGCGTATGTGCACTTGCACGGAAGGTTCAGTGAATGGAAAGAAATCTCCCGACAAACGCATTTCGCACTCCTCGCCAAAAAACTCATACACAAACAGCTCGATCATGTACTTCAGGTTAGCCAAGGACAAGCCCTTCTCCACCCATAATAGTTCAACTTGGTGGAAAACAGGGGAATGGGTTGCATCCTGGTTATCGCGTCGATAGCAACGCCCTGGGCAAATTATCCGTACCGGGGGATCACTATCCTTCATTACCCGTATTTGCACCGGCGAAGTGTGTGGTCGCAATAGATAGGTGTCATCAATATAGAAGGTATCCCATTCATCGCGCGCGGGGTGATCCTTGGGAATGTTGAGCGCCTCAAAGTTGTAGTATTCATCTTCGATTTCCGGTCCGCTGGCAACACTAAACCCCATCCGTAGGAAGATCGACTCAATCTCCTGTTGTACTCTTGTAAGGAGGTGTAAATGCCCAACACGGTGGTAAATTCCGGGCAGGGTAAGATCCACTCTATCTCTTTCTACCCTCCTCTTGATTGAAGCTGCGCTTAGCTCACCTTTGCGGATGTTTAGGGCACTGCTCGCCTTCTCCTTCAGCTCATTTAGGAGCTTGCCTGCTTGGGCGCGCTCATTGACATCAAACTCAGGAAGGGTCTTGAATAGCTGACTAACGCGTCCCTTGCGCCCCAGATACTCAATGCGGAAAGCCTCTACAGCCTTTTCGTTATCGAGTTCTTCCACTCGAAGCCCAAGGTCAGCCTCCAGCGAAACAATTTTCTCCTTCAATTCTCCAAGTCCGCGCATACGAGGGATTATAGTGTTCCTGCCGGTCCTTGACAAGGCTCTTTCGTCGCGCATATCATTGTTCGGTAACGCAACAAAGGAGAAGAATGATCGACTATAGAAGAAGAACCAAGTCCTTGCTCGAGCGAATAGAGGCTGATGCTTTCCTTGTTTTCAACCTAGAGGGAACAGACGGCGTAAGCATGTACTACTTAACCGGGTTTACCGGTGAAGGAGCATTAATTCTTTCGGGAAGTGAAACACTCCTTCTAACTGACTCCCGTTACACCGAACAGGTTAGACGAGAGGCCCCAAGAATAGCGTCAAAACAGATAACAGGAAATTATCTAGACGCAGTAGTAAGTACAATTAGTAGTAAGTCTATTCCCCGCCTTGCAATCGGCAGCAATAGAATTAGCCACTACTTTGTTGAGACCTTAAAGAAAAGAGTGGAGACAGTGATTGTGTCGATGAAAGATCCTGTCGAGGAACTGCGAAAGGTGAAAAACCCAGAGGAGATTAAACGAATTAGGGCAGCAGCTAATCTCACTCAAGCCTCTCTAAGTAAACTGATAGAAGGGATCAAGATTGGGATGACCGAACGCGAGGTTGCCCTCCGCCTTGAGTTTATTATGCGCGAGAAAGGAGCAGAGAAAGTCGCGTTCGACTTGATTATTGCTGCAGGGGAAAACAGTGCCCTTCCTCATTATCGTCCTAGAGATCGAAAACTAGGACAAGGAGACCTTCTGCTGTGCGATATTGGAGCGAAAGTCGATGGATATTGCTCTGACATGACACGTGTCTTTTCAATCGGTGAGCCACCAGCAAAGGCAAAGGCAATCTATGACATTGTTCTACAGGCAAATCGGGCAGGGCGTGAGCAGGTCAAAGCCGGAGCAACAGGAATCGCAGTTGATGGTGCAGCGAGAAAAGTAATTGCTGATGCCGGCCACGCTGATCACTTTGGCCATGGACTAGGCCACGGCGTTGGAATAGAGATACATGAAAGCCCCCGTCTTTCCCCATTAAGCAAAGACACACTGGAAGCGGGGATGGCAGTTACAATTGAGCCAGGTATCTATCTGCCAGGATTTGGAGGGGTAAGAATAGAGGATCTCGTAATCGTAACAGAAGAAGGATGTGATGTCCTAACGAGTTTCCCCAGCGATTGCCTAACGCAGATTGGATAACCCGACATGGCGAACAAGACGTAACAGACCACTGCCGGGCTCGCAAGAACCCTGCCTCCTAGGAATCAAGTAAGCTTGCGTGTCCCACTAGGCTGTCCGATGCCTGTTTGGCAATGGAGCAGACAATCTGTATGTACTCCTCCATTCGGGCTAGAGTTAGGCGGCTGGCCGGTGCGGTAATACCAATAGTGGCTAGGATTGTGTTATCATTGGCATGAATCGGGGCAGCAATGCACCTTCCACCACGTTCTGCTTCCTCATCATCGATGGCATAGCCCTGTGTCCGGATCAATCGGAGCTCCTTGCGCAAATGCGTTGCATTGGTAATCGTCTTCTCTGTGTGCTGTGGTAGTCCACATTCGCGGAGTAGCTCTTCAATTTCCTTGTCTGTCAACGCGCTCAGCAGCAGCTTTCCCACACCAGTACAATGCAGATCAAGAGCAGAGCCAATGGGAGGAGCTCCCCTGATGATACTTTCACTCAATACCTGATCGATATAATACGCATGGTTTCTGTCTCGCATGGCCAAGGAAGCCGTTTCACCGGTTTCACGGGCCAGCTGTTCAAGAAAAGGATGAATAACAAGCGGAAGGTTCAACTGACGCTCAGCCGCTTTACCCAAATGAATAAGTGCCCAACCTAGACGATAGCGACGCGTTTGTGGATCCTGTTGAACAATTCCATGATTCCGCAATGTTCCCAAGAGTCGCACAAGGGTGCTCTTGGGGATACCAGCTTGGCGAGCCAGACTCCCCAAGCCAACATCTGTCGTTGCCTGCGCCAGCAGTTCCAGGACCTTAACCGCTTTGACCAGGGAACGCACAACAGATGTACTTGTCTTGTAGCCCTTCTTATCCATCATCTAATGATACAACAAACGTACCAACTAAGGAAGGCTGTTTCCCGTCGCTTTTTCATGCTCGTTCAGTTACCAATGCCAAAAGCGCCATACGCACAGGGATACCATTTGCTGCTTGGCGAAAGTATGCCGCTCCTGGATAGCTGTCCACCTCAGTAGCGATCTCGTTTACCCGCGGGAGCGGGTGCATTACGGTCATGCCTTCCTTCGCCCTGGCAAGCATCGCCCTGGTGAGGATATAGGCGTTCTTCAACCGGTCGTACTCTGATGGATCATCGAATCGCTCCCCCTGAATGCGAGTCATATACAGGACATCGCTTGCGGCAACTGCCTCGGCAAGGTTTTCGGTCTCGGCGACAGATACACCTCTTGCCTTGAGCTTCTCAACGATCTCCGTCGGCATGCGCAGCGCCCGTGGTGACGCAAACACAAAGTGCACGTTATAAGACGCGAGGAGATCGGCAAGAGAGTGGACCGTCCGTCCATGCTTGAGGTCACCAGCCAGGGTGACGGTCAATCCTTCGACCTTTCCTTGTTCCTTCTCTATGGTGTAGAAGTCAAGCAAGGATTGCGTTGGGTGTTGTCCGGCGCCATCGCCAGCGTTGAGGACTGGCTTGTTGGTTGCTGCCGCTGCTTCAGCAGCCGCTCCAATCCGTGGATGTCGCAGCACGATGACGTCAGCGTACCCCTCGACCGTCTTTATCGTATCGTAGAGCGATTCTCCTTTTGCCGCCGAGGAACTCTTGGCCTCAGCAACGCTGATTACTTCTCCACCCAACCGCAGCATCGCTGCTTCGAAGGAAAGGCGCGTGCGTGTGCTGGGTTCAAAGAATAACGTTGACAAGATTTTTCCGCGCATTGTTTCCAGTGCTTTCTCGCCATCGAGCTCGTGTTCGAACCCGCGTGCAGTTTCCATAATAAGGTCAATTTCTTCCCTGCTAAATTGATCCGCGCGTAGTATATCTTTTTGCGCAAGCTTCAACATTGTCATCCTCCCCGTAGGTTGTACGCATCGCTTCACTGGTCGGTCACAATAGGAGATAGCCTCCTTGTGTTTCGCCCTATTCTACCTCATTTCTCACGATATGAGTCCCCGTTTCACCGGCCAGGGCAGCAACGGCTTTGTCTAACGAGGTGATCACTGCTCTCTTGCCTCCCCACTCAAGAAATCGAATACATGCCCTAACTTTAGGACCCATGCTTCCTGCCAAGAAATGCCCTTGATCTGAGTATTTCTTTGCCTCAGCCAGCGTCATCTTGAAAATGGGTTTCTCTTCAGGCTTCCCGTAATCGAGCTTCACCACTTCAACATCTGTAAGAACCAAGAACTCATCCGCATTGATCACCTCGGCGAACCTCTCTCCGGCCAAGTCCTTGTCGATCACCGCTTCCACGCCCGCATAACGACCCCGCGCATCACACATTACAGGTATCCCACCGCCGCCGGAGGCGATGACGATAATACCGGCATCTACCATTCGCTTAATTGCCTCGGCTTCGACGTTGGAAATAGGATCAGGAGAGGGAACGGTGCGGCGCCACGTCTTCTCTCCATTTGGTTTGACCTTCTTCACGATGTACTCGGGATGGTCACGCTTGAGCTGCTTGGCCTCTTCCTCGGTGAAAAAGTTACCCACAGGCTTTGACGCCATGTCTCCAAAGAATTCCGGATCGTCCTTGTTCACGAGAACCTGGTTTACCACTGCGCATACAGGCACTGTCGTTCCCATGTCAACCAGGTAGTTCATCAGTGTCTGTTGTAGCATGTATCCTATCTGTCCCTGGGTCATCGCTCCCACGACATCCATCGTTTGGGCAGGTATTTTCTCTTTACCCATCTCTTGCTGTACGAGAAGATTCCCTGCCTGTGGGCCGTTCCCATGAGTGATTGCCAAGCGGTCATCTGGCCCCATCTTCTTCACAATCTCAGCGATCAACCTTGTGGTCACTCTGCAGTTTGTGAACTGCTCAGCTGTGTTCCCTTCTTCATGTGCCTGCTTTATTGCATTTCCACCCAGCGCGATCAATAACCGCATACGTTCTCCTTTGCAATCAAAAAGTGTCTAGTACTTGCCCTACTTTTGTTTCTTCTTAGCGAAGAAACCTTCTGCGCTATCCTTTGTATCTGTGCGCAGGAATTTCCCATGCCCAGGAGAGGTGTGTAAAGTTCCTTTCTCTAAGATCACCTCTCCACGCTGCATAGACAAGATCGGCTTACCCAAGCACGTTCGTCCTTCATACAGCGTGTAATTAGCGTAGGAATGCTGCGTTTTCTGCTCAATCGTATGAGTGAGAGCTGGATCCACAACAACAATATCGGCATCGCTTCCCACCTGCAATGTCCCCTTCTGTGGGTAGAGCCCAAAGATCCTCGCCGGATTCTCACACATTACTTGCACCAGTCGTGGAAGTGATAACTTTCCACCGTTGATCCCAGCATCGTAAACTACGGGGAACATCGTCTCGGTCGAAGGAGAACCGTAGGCCGCCACAAAGAAATCATCCTCCTTGGTCTTCTGTTTGGGAGCATGGTCGCTGGCAATTGTGTCGATCACGCCTCCGGCTAATGCCTTCCACAGCGCTTGGTTGTCTCGTTTTTCCCGCAAGGGAGGTCCGATCTTGGCAAGCGCTCCCTGCGCAAAGATTTCCTTGCTGGTCAGAGTAAGGTACTGAGGACAGGTCTCACCAAATACGCGATATCCCTTTTCTCTTGCTCGAGCCACCACCTCGATATCCTCACTAGCAGTGAGATGAACGATGTACAAAGGACAGCCAGCCACCTGCGCCATCGCTATCGCTCGGTTCACCGCCTCCGCCTCCAGCACCGCCGGACGCGTAGCGACGAACACCTCTTTGGGATCCCGCCCTAGTTGCAGGTACTTATCCTGGAGATAATCCGTGGCAAGTCCATTCTCCGCGTGAACCATCCCCATTGCACCAGCTTGACTGATGATATCAAACGCGCGCATCAGTTGATAGTCATCGGTCATCCACTTCAGCTTAGCATAGGTCATGAACATCTTGAATGAGGTCACACCAGCGGCCACAGCCATTGGAATCTCTTCTGCTTGATGTTCCGGATCGAACAGCCCGCCATGCAAAGCGAAATCGAGAACAGATCCACTTTCTCCATCCTGGCGGAATTGGTTGATCGCCTCCATCAGCCCCGTCCCTGGCTTGGCGTACGCATAGTGAATCACGGTGGTTATGCCCCCATGTGCTGCTGCCTCTGAAGTTCCCTGAAGGTCATCCAGATAGACAGGGTGCGTATGCACATCGATGATTCCGGGAAGAACGTACTTCCTATGTACATCGATCGTGCGTTTGGCCTCCCCTTCAAGGTCAGCCCCAATAGCCGCAATCTGTCCCTCCTTCACTGCCACATCCGCGTGAAGGATGGCCCCTTGATCCACAACTAATCCACCTTTTATTACCGTATCAAATATGCTCACTTCTCCCCCTCCTCTCTTAGGCAACTCTTAGTACAACTTTTCGGGCAAATTGCTCGGCTCAGGAGGTCCATACAGGAATTCTAGCCACTTGTCTCGCCTTCCTAAAGCTAAAGCCTCGGCGGTAATCGTACCTCGAACGCCTAACAGCTAGCTACATTACCCTAATCAAGCCATCAATTCTGGGTGCCCAAGCATATGCTTTCGGCC
>DAOVAR010000045.1 GCA_030670905.1 Candidatus Bipolaricaulota bacterium | reverse complement strand
ATTTGACTGAAACCAGTGTTTCCAGGTACTCTCGAATATCGCCTAATCCGTAGGTTGTTTTGAGTAGCTTGTTATCCTCAAGCCACGCATCTTTTATGGTATCGTCCCTTCGGATTTCAATGTCGTTGAATCCAAGACTTGCTACCAATTGTTTTGCTTCCTCTTCGATATGTTTATCCTTCACACGAAACAAGAAACGCGGAAAACTTGCCATGATCGCACCTCCAGATAAGCAAGTATACCGATTTGACGCGAACCCGTCAGCTGTATTAATTGAGGATCGACTGGACAAGGATGAGGTTGAAGCCTAGAATTGAAGGCATGAAGACAGTCGATTTGATCAGAAAGAAACGTGATGGGGGAAAGCTTACCCGGGTCGAAATCAGGAACCTGATCAACGGTTTTGTTTCGGAGAAGATTCCGGATTATCAGATGTCAGCCTTATTGATGGCGATCTACTTCCGTGGAATGCACGAGGAGGAAACAGCAAGCCTCACAGATATTATGGCTCATTCAGGAGAGATGCTTGATCTCTCCGCGATGCCTGGTTTCCCAGTGGACAAGCATTCCACCGGCGGTGTAGGAGATACGACTTCGCTTGTCTTGATTCCGCTGCTTGCCTCTGCCGGTTTGACTGTAGCCAAGCTCTCCGGTCGGTCACTGGGACATACAGGAGGGACAATCGACAAGCTGGAATCGATTCCCGGATTTCGGACTGACCTGTCGCGCAAGGAATTTCTAGCGCTTGTGGAGGATACTGGGTTTGCTCTTGCCGATCATACTGAGGACATGGTTCCCGCGGATCGACTGTTGTACGAATTGCGTGATGTCACCTCTACGATTGATTCTCTCCCGCTAATCACCGCCTCAATCATGTCGAAGAAGATTGCTGGCGGGGCCAGGGGAATTGTGATCGATGTTAAGGTTGGTGTGGGGGCGTTTCTTCCAAGATTGGAAGACTCACGCCAACTTGCCTGTGGGCTCGTGTCGATTGGCACACAGCTCGGGCGCAAGATCTCAGCCATCATCACCGACATGTCTCAACCTTTGGGGAAAATGGTAGGCAACTCGCTAGAGGTGAAAGAAGCAATACGCACGCTCAAAGGAGAAGGCCCACAAGACTTGGAGGACCTGTCCTGTGAACTAGGAGCGGAACTTCTCCTTTTTTCAGAGAAGGAAACCAGACAGGAAGACGCGGTTCAAAAACTACATGCATTGCTACATAATGGGGCCGCCCTGGACAAATTCCGAACCTTGATAGCAAACCAGAGCGGAGATCCGGCAGTTATCGAGGATTTCTCGTTGCTTCCTACGGCGAGCAAGCAGATTAATATCCTTGCTCCTCGCGCTGGCGTTGTCACTGAGCTCAACGCTCTTATGATCGGCCGTGCCGCAAATCTTCTCGGCGCCGGTCGATTCGTTAAAGGGGATACGGTTGACCATGCCGTGGGGATAGAACTTGTAAGGAAGATTGGCGATCGGGCCGAAAAAGGGAAACCACTCGCGATTCTGCACGTAAACAGTGCTGCAAGCCTTGAGGAAGCCCGTGGTATGGTCAGAGAGGCCTACGAGATTGGGGAGCGGTCCGTTGTCGCCCCCGAGCTAGTTATCGAACGCATCGCTGCTTAGAGAGGCTACAGAGAAAACGCCTCTGGGAGCAAATTGCTGATTGTTGTGCTCTTGTATGTTCCTTGCGAGCTTCCCATCACGATCTCAAGGTCAGGCGCGTGTTCATAAAGCACCTGTCGGCATGCTCCACACGGACGGCAGTAGGCAGCCTCGCAAACAACTGCCAGCTTGACGAAGTCATGTTTTCCCGCGGAGATTGCATTGAAGAGAGCCACTCGTTCGGCGCAGATCGATAGGCTATTTACCGCATTCTCCACATTTGCTCCAGTGTACACGGTTCCATCCGCACAAAGGAGTGCCGCCCCAACCGGAAAGCGCGAATATGGACAGTGGGCGTGTTTACGTGCTTCCATTGCCTGTTTTAGTAACGTTTTGTTGTCCATCAGAAACGAATCACTAGTTCTACGCTCCCAGCCCATTGACCAACCTTGATCTGCCAAGATCCTGGTGTTTGACTTATGGGAAGCATGAAGCGGGCTTCGCCAGCCAAGCGCAAGAATGGCAGGCCGACCTCAACCCCGAAGGACACGTGCGCGGCAAATGCCGACCAGGAAAGCCCATCAAGATGAAGTTCATCCAAGACTGACTGAAAAGCAGGCGACGGAGAATCTATAATAGATGGATCTAGTCCAATCTCTCCTTGAATGAGGTCGAGTCCCGCCCCGAAGCTTACTCCCGCGATCACTAGGTCAAGCCGTTTTATCACATCGGTGGACAGCATGAATGTAGAGAATAAAGGAGCAATCGAGTATTCCGTTGTGGATCCGTTTATCTCGATCTGTCCATCAATCGAATGGGGCACATCAAGGTTAAGGAGGTCGGTTGCCTCGAACAGCATCGTTTGATTTAGCATCCCGCCCGACAAGCGTATCCCATCGATTACAACAAGCGGGAGGCCAAACTCAATCGATCCACCCACAAGCGGGATTGGGAACGAAGTTATGGAGAGCTGTTCTATATTTGATATAAAGTCAGTGATACTGTTATTGATGTCAGCGAGCAAAGTATCTATCTCTGTTGGGGGCATTCCAAGATCCTGGAGCCATAGGTCAAGTGCGTCCAGTGAATCGTCGACGATCCCAGGAATTATCACTAGCGTTTCTGTAAGATCGACCGTATAAAACGGGACTCCAAAGCTTATTCCTCCACAAGACGCGCTCATTGTGACTAGTGCGATGAGCAGCATTGAGATTGCGCAGCTTAGAGTTAGTGCCTTTTTCGTCATTGTCTGTCCCATCCCTCCCATTCGCGACGTTTTAGCACCGCTCGCTTGATTTTCCCGCTTGCTGTTTTTGGGAGTTCGGTTGAGAACTCAATCTGTCGCGGGTACTTATATGGCGCGGTAACATTCTTTACGTGGTTTTGTAGTTCTGTTATTAGCTCTTCTGAGGGGGTGTATCCGCTGGCAAGAATAACGAATGCTTTGACGATCTCTCCACGTTCGCGGTGCGGTGCCGCAACCACCGCTGCTTCAACTACGGCGGGGTGGCTGACCAAGGCATCCTCTACTTCAAATGGGCCTATTCTATAGCCGGAACTTAGGATAACATCGTCAGCCCTTCCTTCAAAGAATAGGTATCCATCTTCATCTTGTCGCGCAAGATCCCCAGTGCGGTACCATCCACCAGCAAACGCTTCCTTATCTAGATCCGGCGCATTCCAATAGCCATCGAAAATCGCTGGGTTTTCCGGGCGAAGCGCGATCTCCCCAATCTGTCCTTGTCTTACAGGGACTCCATTGGCATCGATCAATACTACTCCCGAGCCGGGAGTGGGCTTACCCATTGCCCCTGGCTTCACTTCAAGTCCAGGGTAATTGCACACGAGGCAGATACTTTCGGTCTGGCCATAACCGTCACGAATTGTCACTCCAAAGGCTCGTTTGAAGGCCTCTATCGGTTCTACATTAAGAGGCTCGCCGGCCGATAGAGCATCCTGTAGAACGAAATTGTAATCTGCTATATTGGGGAGTTGGGCAAATAGACGGTACTCAGTAGGAGTAGCGCACATCCTTGTTATCTTGTATCGTTCGATTAACCCTAGATAACGTTCGGCATCAAACCGTCCATTGTACAGCAGTTGTGTCGCTCCGGTAGTTAACCCGACACCGATGGGGCTCCAGTACCATTTTGCCCAGCCAGGAGCAGTTGTCGCCCAAATTACGTCGTGCTCAGTTGCTCCCCACCAGTAGTGAGCCGTGACTTGATTATGGCAATATATCCAGCCGTGTTTGTGTACAACCGGCTTCGCATTTCCAGTTGTTCCCGAAGTGAAGCTTATTGTCATTGGATCATCAGCAGTGAGGCTTACCTTCTTTCCCGGGGATGAGGTCTCTTCCATTAGGCGAGAGAGACTGCTCCACCCGTCGTGCTCTTCCCCGATAACGATAAACGTTGTAAGGGGAGAGTTGGCGCCAGCCGCCTCAACCGTTTCAACTGTAGAGGAATCGGCAACGATCACGGTTGCCCCACTCACCTTAGCACGGTAGGCGATCTCCGTCGCCTTTAACATCTCGGAACATGGCACAGCGATCGCGCCCGCAATAAACGTTCCCAGCTGTACAACGTATGCCTCGGAGACGCGTGGAAACAAATGCAGAACTGGGTCTCCTTTCTTTACTCCCAACTTCATCAGGGCATTGCCAAATCGATGCGCGTCTCTTGCCAGCTCGGCAAAGCTCACCTGGCGCTTGTTACCTGCTTCGTCCTCCCAGAATACCGCGATCTTGTCTGGGTTTCTCTTCGCGTGAGCCTCTACAACATCAACGATGTTATAGTCTTCCGGAACCTTCCATGAGAAGTCGCTAACTGCTTTTTTGTAATCTTGTTCATTGTAGCGCATGCTTCTTATCACCTTAAGGATAGAGTTTTGAATTGCAGCATGGAACCTTATAGCATATCCTGGGTATTAATAGCAAGCAGGAGGAATATGAAAGCAGGTGTTGTCTTGAATTCGAGTACGGCCAAACGCTTGATTGCAAAAGGTGTAGTGGCTTGTACGACAGTAAGAAAGGCGTTGGTTGATGGAACAGTGGTTGTGACATTGGGGACAACTAATGCCTTGGTTGCCGAAGAGATTCTGGGAGAGCCGATCGATCGGGGCGCATTCGCGGCTGGCTTTATCGATGATCAATGGAATGTCAACGATCGCTTGGGTGAGCTTGGCGAGATTGTCGTAAGAAAAGGGAAACGGATTGACATTGATCCCAAAGACCTATGTAATTCACTTGGGAATGGAGATGTTGTCATTAAAGGAGGGAACGCGCTCGATCGGCGGGGGATGGTAGGCGTGCTAATGGGTGCTTCGAATGGAGGAACAGTTGGACGGTATCTTTCCCTTGCCCTGGCGCGCGGGGTGGATATCATTATCCCGATCAGCCTGCAGAAGATGGTTTGCTCCTCTATCAGCAGTATTGCTAGACAGCTTGGGAGCGGACGGATCGAGTTGTGTATGGGAACTCCATGTGGGATGCAGCTGCTTCCTGGGCAGGTAATAACCGAGATTAACGCGCTGGAAATGCTTTTCCCTGTTGAAGTCATACAGGTTGCCGCGGGCGGTGTTGGCAAGGGCAAAGGGAGCATCTCTCTACTAATTGAGGGAGAAGACACGTCGGTAAGAGCGGCATTTGATCTAGTAAGCTCCCTTAGAAATGAGCGTGAGATCAAGCTGAAAGGGAATGTATGATCGATTCTTATTACTCAGTTGGAGAGCCCGCGTCTGCCCAGATTAAGCGCAAACGATCGCGGTTCATCGCTCTCGTTTATCCTGTTGACGTTGAACAGGATGTGGGGGAGATTCTTGCGCAGATCGATCGGCGGTACCACGATGCCTCGCACCGTTGTTATGCCTATCGTTTGTTGGGCGAAACCGAGTCAATTACGCGAACAAATGATGCTGGCGAGCCAGCAGGCTCAGCTGGCGGGCCAATCTTGCAGCAAGTGGAAGCAGCGAATCTCTATAATGTATTGGTAGTGGTAGCGCGTTATTTTGGAGGAAAGAAACTTGGCCTAGGCGGACTAATCCGTGCTTATGCTGGCGCTACTAAGGAAGTTTTAGGTGTAGCGCGGATAGTGGAGAAACATTGCGAAGTAAAGGGTGAGATCTCTTTTCCTCCTGAATTAGGCTCGGCGGTGATGGCTTTGATCCACCGTTTTTCAGCAACAGTAGATCAAGTTGAGTACAATAAACTCGGTCGTGTCTTGGTTGGCGTTGTCCCGAGTCAACTATCAGCATTTGTGCGGGCTTTGCGTGAGAAGAGCGGGGCCAAGGCAAAGTGGAAGGAGCATCCATGATTGACGCAATTAGTGGGCGAGTGGCTCGTTTGGGCAACGACCACCTAGTACTGGAAAACGCCGGGATAGCGTATCGCGTTTTTTCCCCGGTTCGCGCACTTTCTTCTTACCGCAAAGGAGAGGAAGTACTCGTCTATGTGCACCTACTGGTGCGCGAAGATCGGATTCTGTTGTTTGGGTTTCCATCCTTTAAGGAAAGAGAGCTATTTCGCGTACTTCTTCCGGTGAGCCAGGTCGGGCCACGCCTGGCGCTACAGATGCTTGGGGCCTTCTCTCCTGAAAGGCTTGTGCAGGTAGTACAGGACGGAGATATAGAGCAGTTGATGAGAATTAAGGGAGTCGGTCGCAAGACAGCACAACGGATCCTGGTAGAGCTAGGTGACAAGATTGGAGACAAAGTCGACATCACTCCTGTTGTGCTTCCTCTGTCAGACAAGGAGGAGGTAGCCTTGCGCGCCCTTACTTCAAGAACACTTGGTTTCTCGGTAAGTGAGGCACGTCGCGCGCTTGCAAGACTGCGCGGCGAAGACCTGCCCGTAGAGGGACTGGTGCGTCGCGCGCTAGAGATTATCGGCTCCTAACGATGCGGATTCTGGGAATAGACTACGGGCACCGACATCTTGGCATGGCCTTAAGTGATGATGAGAAGATCCTGGCAAGTCCACTCCCCGTCTATTCTCGCCGCAACTTGGATGTGGATCTTGCTTTTTTGCTTGGCATTGTCAAGGAGAATGAAGTTGAGCGAGCTGTTGTTGGCCTACCGCGCAACATGAACGGTTCTATCGGCAAGATGGCCAAGGAAGTATTGTCTTTTGCCGACAAGCTGCAAAGGAAGATCAACATTCCAGTAAGCACGTTTGACGAGAGGATGACGACCATTGAGGCGGAGCGGGTCCTTGTGGAGACGAATCTTTCACGCAAGCGCCGTAAGGGCCTACGTGATAGTATCGCCGCAGTACTCATTTTGCAGGGCTATCTTGACCGCTTAGGAACTGAGAAAGATCAGGAAAGCCCAAAAACGGTGATGAGTGATGAGTAACGGGGAAAGACCAGGAAGAAAAAAAGCAGTTGAATGGTTGAATGGTAACAAGGGATTTGTATGTGCCGATCACATGACCCAATGTAGGGGCAACCCTTGTGGTTGCCCTCGTATTGACCGGTACGACATCGTGGTCCGACGCCCCCACAATCGATCCATCATCGGACAACACGACATCATGGGCAGGCACAAGGCCTGCCCCTACAACGTTATTATCGTCGATGATCATGGCATCGTTGCTCATCAGGGACTGGCTGCTTTTCAAATAACTTGAGAGAAAGAGTTGCCTGTCCCTGTTTTCCGACGCCACGAACGATCTGAGAACTGAGAACTGATAACTTTCTTTCTTGATCTTCCCCGCGACCTCCTTGTCTCTATATCCAACAAGTCCACTGCTACCACGGTTATCTTCCCGTCTATCCC
>DAOVAR010000079.1 GCA_030670905.1 Candidatus Bipolaricaulota bacterium | reverse complement strand
AGACGCCAAGAACGATGAAACAGTTGAATAGTTAATTGGTTGAATGGTAATAAGGGTTTGTAGGGTTCATTGGGTTCGTTGGGTTGGGAGAAGGCAAGGATAATGATGAAGCAGTTACATGGTTGATTGGTTAAGTGGGAGAACGGGAAAGGCAAAGGCGAGTTGAATAGTTGATTGGTTGAATGGGAGGAACTGAAAGCTGAAAGCTTGTTCTGAATAACTGAACACTGATACACATTCCGACCACGGATTAACACTGATGGACGCTGATTTTAACCCTCTTCTAATTGTCTCTTGTGGTTTCTTAATCCGTGTATATCCGTGTGCATCCGTGGTTGAGGTCTGTTCCTGTTTTCTGATGTTACATACGATCTACGCGATCTTATCCTTAACGTCGGGCGCAAGACCCGACGCTACGTACGATCTACGTACTATGGTCTTGTCTTTCACCCTATTGTTGGTTTTCTCTGCGACCTCTGCGTTCTCTGCGGTTACGTAGCTGTCACGAAAGGAAGCTTTCAGCAAAGAGCTATCAGGTTCCAGTTTTCGGTTCTCGATTTTCGACTCTGGACTCCCGACTGTCGACTCCCGACTGTCTTTCCCTGCGCCCTCTGCGGTTAAAGAGCAACTTTCCGCCGTTTTCAGCGCGCGGCGATATTTTTCAGTTCAGCCGGGCAGCACATCACAAAACACACGCTTCAAGTTCTGGTAACAAACCTTCTCTACTTGACCGGCGCTGAGACCAGCCGAGAGGAGAAGATCGGGTATCTTTCCGTAGTCAGCAATTCCTTCAAGCCCCTTTGGAAGACTGGCAACTCCATCTAGATCCCCGCCGAGGCCAACGCAGTCTTCACCGCCAACATTGATCGCATGAAGAATATGTCTTGTCACCCAATCGATCGGCGGACATGGCCAAGTAGCGACATGTGCGCGAAATCGGTCAACCTCCTCGGGGGTCCTCTTGCGCGCTAGAACTTCGCGCTTGTAAGAGTTCAACTTCTCACGGAACACAGGATCAAGAAAATCCGAAGAAAGGTTGATTCCCATCACTCCGCCACGCTCTGCAAGCATGTGGATCATCGAATCGGTCAAGTTGCGTCTGTCTGGACACAATGCCCGACAATTGGAGTGGCTGGCAATGAACGGACGCTTTGCCGCATTGCATATGTCGTCGAACGCGACATCTGAAAGATGGGATACATCAACCATCACCTTAAGCTCTTCAGCAATCGCAACCAGCTTCTTCCCTTCCTCAGTAAGTGGTGTGTTCCTCCCGAATGTAGTTCCTGTGAAGGGGTTGTCCTTCCATGCAAGAATCAGATCACGCACACCAAGCTCGTAGAAAAAGTGCAAGTTCTCAGCTCTGCCTTCTAGCGGATCTGCTCCCTCTAGTCCGATGAGCGCGGCAATCGGACCGCCATCACACGCGCTACGAAGCTCCGAAGCGCTGAGAGCAATTTTCATCCTACCTTCACTTCTTGTGGCCATCTGGGCAATCGTCTGGATCAAACCCAGGGCCACTTGCTGCTCTCTGCCGGGGTGCTCCTCGCTCAACACAAAACAGGCAAACACCTGCGCACAGCTTCCCGCTGAAAGCATTCCGGGGAGGGTAACGTGAGTCTTGCCCTCCCCTGTAATAAAGTCTAGATTCCCAGCGATGACTCTCAGCACAGTGTCGCAATGAGCGTCAAAGAACATCACGTGATTGTGCCACCTATTGTAAGCACGCGGTTGCCTCTATTTCGACTCTTGCTCCTTTGGGAAGCGCTGCTACCTGAATACATGAGCGAGCCGGAAACGGTTCAGAGAAGAACCCTGCATAAACTTCATTCATCTGTACAAAATCCGCCATGTCGGTAAGAAAGACGGTTACTTTCACTACATCCGTCATACCAGCTCCAGCCGCGCTTAGTACAGCCTTCACGTTGTTAAGACTTTGGCGGGTCGCCTTAGTGATGTCGTCGCTTATGACCTCGCCGGAGAGTGTGGCCGGAAGTTGCCCTGAAGTAAATACAAATCTGCCTGCTCTTATCCCTTGTGAATATGGACCGACCGCCAGCGGGGCATCATTTGTGGCGATAACCTCTTTCATTTCTACCTCCCTCTTAAATCAAGTGAAGTTTTTCTCCACCTTCCTTAAACGCGGCAATCGCTTGATCTAACTGATCTTTCGTATGCTTCGCCGAGAGCTGTACTCGAATCCTTGCCTTACCCCTTGCCACCATTGGAAAAACTATAGGAAGAACATAGATCCCTTTCTCCCAGACGAAATCCGCAAGCTCCCTTGCCGTTCCACTGTCTCCGCACATGATGGGCACAATCGGCGTCTCGCTATTGCCTGTATCAAATCCAAGCCCTTGAGCCGCATTGATGAAGTGGTTTCTATTCTCCCATAACTTAACTAACCATTGCGGTTCGCTATCAAGTACATCGATTGCGGCGATGCACGCAGCGGCCACTCCCGGAGGTATTGCCCCACTTAACAGCCAGCTCCTGGACTTGTTCAGCGCAAACTTCCGCAGAAACTCACTTCCAGTAACATGTCCTCCGACTACCCCAAAAGCCTTGGAGAAAGTCCCCATCTCTGCGTGAATTTGTTTGTGGCTCAGCCCAAAATGGCTTACAATCCCGCGCCCCTGCTCTCCAAGCACACCTTCACCATGCGCATCATCCACATACACACCCGCCCCATGTTCCCGAGCGATGTTCGCAATGTCAGGAAGTGGCGCAAGGTCTCCATCCATGGAGAACACGCCATCGGTAATGATCCAGATCTGTCGATATCGAGGATCATGTTGTTCTGCCTCTTTCATCACTCTTGCCAAATCGTCTGCATCCTTATGCCTGTAGACTGCCCTATCCGCGTGAGAGAGCCGAATTCCGTCAATGATAGATCCATGGTTCAATTCATCGGAGACAAATAGATCGCCACGGGTAGCCAATTGTGGAATCAGCCCCTCATTAACTGCATAACCAGTCGGGTAAGTCAAAGAAGCCGGTGCCCTTTTAAACCTGGCGAGCCGGCTGTCCAGCTGCTCGTGGACACCCATGTCTCCGGCAATTGAGCGATCACTTCCAGCGCCAGCGCCGTATTCCTCAGTCGCCCTAATCATGGCATTAACGACCCTGGGGTGGGTTGACAGACCCAGATAGTTGTTTGCCGCAAGCATTATCACTTGCCTGCCATCCATCCTACAGTCCGCTCCACTACTGCTCTGAAGTTCCCTCGGTTCCCAAGTTAGCTTCTCGCTTAGCAAACGCTCATACTCTTCCTTCAAGTACTGCGTGGGGTTTCGATCGACGCTCACCTAAATCACCTCTCCTTGGCGAATGAATCCTGCAGCGATTGAACCGTTTGTTCTTGCATGCCCGTGTTCCTATCAGCAGAACCACTCTTGGCATCTGCTACTTTCATTCTGTCGCGCTTGAACAGTCCCTATTCTATTCAAAGAACGGGCTCATTCCCAGTCACTGCTGCCTACACACGCTTTGTCCATTTCCCTATCTTTTTGTACAATTCATCTTTGGCCTAACAAGAAAAGGAGCGATAAATTGACACAGAACAATACTTTGAAGGTCTTGGTAACGGGCGCAGCCGGCCAGGTTGGATCCGAGCTCACGATGGAACTACGCAGACGATATGGAAATGACAATGTCATCGCCGCCGGACACCGGACAAGACCGAATGACGCCCTACGTACTAGTGGACCGTTCGAGATTATCGATATCACCACTCGAGATGAAATCGAACGAGTCATAAAGCGGCATAAGATAAACACGATTTACCACCTAGCCGCAATCCTTTCGGTTGTAGGTGAACAGAAGCCGCAACTTGCCTGGAATGTGAATATCAACGGGTTGCATAACATCCTCGAAACTGCAAGACAACATGATGTGAAGAGAGTCTTTGTCCCCAGTTCAATTGCTGTTTTCGGCCCAGAG
>DAOVAR010000052.1 GCA_030670905.1 Candidatus Bipolaricaulota bacterium | reverse complement strand
GTCTTAGGATCTTGGCTTCATAACCGGAAAGCAGTTTTCCTGAGCTGCCAGGACGTACTTGTCCAATACGATTCGCGATGAATACATGGAACGCTTCAGTGGAGCCAATCCCGTCCAGCACCTCAAGTCCATACCGTTCTTTCCACTCATCGCAAATTGTTGATGGTAGCGCTTCCCCTGCCGATATACAAAGGCGCAAGGAGGAACTATCGAAGCTAGCGAGATCTGGCGTATGAAGGATCTTGCTGTAGTGGGTTGGTGCAGCAAACAGGATTGTTGGTCTGCAGGTTTGAACGAGCTCTACCACCTTCTCTGGTGTGGGGCGCCCCGGAAACAGAACAACACTTGCACCATGCCACAAGGGTCCCCACACGCTGTTGCCTTGACCGTAGCCAAAGAAGAGCTTGCTTACGCAATAAGAAAGATCTTCTGATGACAGATTGAGGATTTCGTTGAAGAATGTGGAGGCGCTGAACGCAATCTGTCGATGGGTGTGTATGACTCCTTTGGGTTCACCAGTTGTGCCAGAAGTGTATTGCCAAAGGGCTATCTCATCTCGGAAGCTGTTGAACGGATCCAAAGCCGACGAGCTTGCAGAAAGAAGCTCCTCGAAGTCAACTTGACCCGGTTTATCTGCTCCACGCACTACGAGGTATTTCAGATGCGGAAGGGTCGGTAAATCCTCCTGCAAGTCCGCAAGGAACTGCCGCTCGACAATGAGACAGGCGGCGCGACTGTCTTCAAGGATGAACCGGAGTTTATCCCGTTTGAGCATCGTATTGAGGAAGATCGGTATTGCGCCAATGCGAATAGCACCAAGAAGGGAGACTACGGCCTCGATCGAATCGTTCTGAAGGATTGCTACGCGCTGCTCGGGTTGAATTCCGAGCTTCCGGAGACCGTTCCCTAATTGGTTAACAAGCGCAGCTAGTTCCTTATAAGTAGTCTCTGTTCTTGCCTGTCCTGGGTTGTAACAACGATAGGCAATGCCGTCAGCGAGTCCCTGCTCTAGCCTATCATCCAGCAGTCGCTTGGTGATGTTGAAATATCGTCCTAAGGCCTTTCTCTCCATATTCCCCCCTGCTAGATCTCGCTTCGTTTACCTTGCTTGGTAACTTGTGAATTAGGCACCATTGACTCCTACTTGCTCTAGCGCTTTCAGTTCTTGCCATTGCTGATCGATAAGCTCCTGCATTTCTGTGAGAGCCACCTCACTGGTGCGGGAGAACTTCTTTAGACGACTCACATAGTCACTAACGGGAAGAGGGTTTGGGATATCTACTGTAATGTGGTATTCACCATTCACTACCTCGTAGAGCGGGAAATAGCGCGTCTTTACCGACAGTCGAGCGATCTCGATGCTTTCCTCCGGCGGAAAACCCCAACCGCCTACACAAGGGTTGAGCACATGCAAGTACGAGAAACCAGCCTTATTCCTCTTGGCTTTCTCGACCTTCTCGACAAGGTCTTTCATATATGCGGGTGAACAGGTCGAGACGTAGGGAATCCTGTGGTCTGCCATGATGCGAGGCATATCCTTCTTGATCTGTAGCTTGCCGTAAGGCGTTGTGCTTGTCCAGGCACCCTTTGGGGTTGCTCCGCTCCGTTGGTAGCCTGTGTTCATGTACCCTTCATTGTCATAGCAGATGTAGATGATTCGATCATTTCGCTCAGCAGCTCCGGAGAGTGCTTGAAATCCAGCATCTACACTAGCTCCATCTCCGGCAAAAGCAACAACATGTATGCCATCTCGCCCCTGGCGCTTGTAGGCCAACCTCAGTCCGGACAGCATCGACGCAGTGTTGGTTAAGAGGGGAAAAAACACTGGGATCTCGGCTCCGGATTTCTTGTCCCATCCTACCACACCGACGCCACCCATACATCCAGGCGGAATAGCGAGAACTGAGTTCCTTCCTAGGACTTTCATTACTGTACGCAAGGTCAATTCTACGCTGCAACCAACACATGCCGAAATTCCCGGAGAGATTACATCCGGCCGATCCAGTACATCTAGGACGCTCATTTATGTACCTCCTCTGAAACTGAGCGAAGCCAGATGGTTTCCTGGTCTCTGGATCCGTTCTTCTTTTGGGCTAGAGTAACTACTTGTCGTGCGGCGGTTTCAAACATCTCGATTGTGATATCTTCGCCACCGAGGCCGGCGATAAAAGGCTGGTGGACAATACTTGGCGAGCCGCTGATGGCTGCGAGAACTTCTTGATAGATGATACCAGTGTTCCAGCCGAAGCAGACGTTTCGGTCCACTACCCCCACTGCTTTTATCCCCGATAAGAGCTCGCGCAACTCTGTCTTTGGAAAGGGCCGCACTACCCGGATCTTGATCAAGCCAATAGGTAAGCCTTCCGATTGTAGTCGATCGATTGCCTCTCTGGCTGCCCCGGTCATCGAACCGAGAGTGATGATTGCTCCTTTGGTGTTATGGTCTATCTTATATGCTTCAACACAGCCGTCCCAGTGCCGTCCAAATAGGTTGAAGAAGACCTCACTTGCCTCCTCGATCACTGTAAGCGCGCGCTGCTGAGCCTCAAGGTGCTTTTGCCGGTACTCCATTAACAAGTCTCCGTTTGTTAGTGGATCGACTGCCATAGGGCGATCGGGATCTAAGTAGATGTGGTCTGGCTTATAGCATTGCGGAAGGAAAGCATCTACTTGAGCCTGATCCGGAACATCGACCCGTTCGGACATGTGTGAAAGATAGAATCCATCATAGCAAATGTTTATTGGCAAAAGGACGCGTTTATCTTCAGCGACACAAAACGCCTGTAAGATCGTGTCAAGGATTTCCTGATTGTTCTCTACGTAGTACTGAATCCATCCCGCATCCCGGACAGATAGAGAGTCCTGCGCAGAAGCCCAAAGTGTTTGAGGAGAGATCATCTCCCGATTAGCAATTGCCATGACGATGGGCAAGCGTAAGGTAGAAGCCCTGAAATACGGCTCATACATGAAAGCTAGCCCTTGAGAGCTGGTTGCGCTAAACGTTCGAGCTTCACCCAGCGCAGCGCCTTCAAGGACGCTCATAGCAGAGTGCTCGGATTCAACTTCTGAGATAAGAGCGTCGAGTTTTCCCTCGGCAATTGCCTTGGAGATGTCCTCGACAACAGAAGACTGTGGCGTGATAGGATAAGCCGCGATAACATCTGGTCTGGCAAGACAAGCAGCTGTGCTGGCGGCTTGATTTCCGGTCATTACCTCAACATGACTCATTTTCCCTCCTCTCCTATCATCTGAATAGCCTTGGTTGGGCATTCATGAGAACAGACTCCACAACCTTTGCAGTACTCTAGATCAATATGGTACCCGTCATCTCTTCGCTTGATGGCCCCTACGGGGCAGAACATGAAGCATTTTCCACACTTGACACATTTCTCTTCAGCAAGCACAGGATGCTGAATCCGCCATTTCCCTGTGTTGATAATATAGATACCCTCGACGCCAACTGGAGCTACATAATCGTGCGGCATTCCCAGGCCTCCTGGCCAAAACTAGTATACTAATTTGGAATACTCAAGAGAAGACATCTTATTCAAACGATGAAAAAAATCACTCCTTTTCCAGCGCTTATCCTCTCTATATTGAAACGCTACAACCTAACCAATACTAATAATATACTGCTCATATGTTAGCTGTCAACCGTGCGATCTGTTTCACCGAGTCATTCCGCGAGAGATGAGAGGGATAGGTTTGCCTAGAGTACATTCGCACACGAATTTGCGATTGCTGTGTGAAGCTTCTTGGATGATGTAACGCGAGTTGTATTAGCAAGCCGCTATCTACTACGATTGGGGCTATGGAACGATTTCAGTTTGATGTGGCGGAAAAGGCACCGCTTGCCGAGCGCATGAGGCCAACAACGTTTGATGATCTGGTTGGACAGAGGGATATTCTTGGCGACGGGGCATCTTTGCGCATCCTTGTTGAGCAAGGTAAGTATTCCTCTTTTTTATTTTGGGGACCACCTGGGACCGGCAAAACCACAGCGGGGAAGATCATGGCCCACCGATCCGGGGCGAAATTTGTCCATTTGTCAGCTGCTCTTTCTAACGTGAAAGAGGTGCGCGCAGCGCTAGAGCAATCACGTGATCGCCATGTTATTGAAGGGAAACGAGATCTGTTGTTCCTTGATGAGGTACACCGGTTTAACAGGGCTCAGCAGGATGTACTTCTCTCTTATCTGGAGGGGGGAAGTGTCATCTTCATCGGCGCGACAACAGAGAACCCTTCCTTTGTTCTGAATGCCGCTCTTCTTTCGCGTTGTCAGCTATTTAGCTTTTCTCCACTTTCAGGGGATGACATGCGAGTGGTCTTACAGCGCGCACTGAATGCTGAACAGGGACTAAATGGACGGTATGAGCTTTGCTCTGAGGCAGAGGCCGCACTGATTGCTTTCTCAGATGGTGACGCGCGTCGTGCTCTTTCTACACTTGAGCTGGCAAGTGTCATTGCCCCGGGGAATAAGATCGATGTAGCATTGATTGAGCGGGCGCTACAGCGCAAAGCATTGCGTTATGATCGAGCCGGAGAAGAGCACTATAATCTGATTTCAGCGCTTCACAAATCAGTCCGCAATTCAGATCCGGATGCTACCCTATATTGGCTAGTGCGGATGATTGAAAGTGGCGAAGACCTTCGCTTCCTTGCACGGCGGCTGATTCGTATGGCCAGTGAAGACGTTGGTCTCGCCGATCCTCGAGGGTTGGATATGGCTATTGCCGCGCAAAAAGCAGTGGAGAGCATTGGTTTACCTGAGTGCGATCTTGCCCTTGCTCAAGCTGCTGTTTATCTTGCCATGGCCCCGAAGAGCAATGCCCTCTATGTTGGAGTTGGCGAGGCGAAAAAGGATGTGATGCAACGTCTAGATGAGCCGGTCCCGTTTCACTTGAGGAATGCTCCTACCAAGATGATGGCCGAGCTTGGCTATGGAAAGGGGTATAAGTACGCGCACGATTTTGATATCGGCGTTGCGGGAATGGATTGCCTTCCACCATCACTAAAAGGTAGACGTTATTATCGGCCAAAAGCGTTTGGGTTTGAAGTGAAGCTCGCGGAAAGACTAAAGCGTATAGAAGAGGCGAAGGAGAAAGACCTTTTCTCGCAAAAGCGCAAAGACCGCAGGGAGTGACAAGCAGTAACCCTTGATGCTCCTAGGGAGTTAGCAAGAGACAAAGCTTAGCCTCTCGCAAAGACGCAAAGCGCGCAAAGGAAAGCACAAGACAGGGTGAAAACAAAGGCGTCAAGTATGTTTCCTTGGCGATCCTGAGGGGCTTGAGCGAGTGAAACGAACGGGCGAGACAAAACAGCTTGGCCTCTCGCAGAGGTCCAGTGGTTGACTACCCATACCTGGCTGCAGCCCGCCTGGGCCAGTCGGAACGCGGCTAGGCCAAATAGCGTGAGGAGCCAAATAGAGGAAATGAAAAAGCGAGCACATATCCTTGTGTCTGGCTGGGTTCAAGGTGTCTGTTTCCGCATGTACGCGCGCGACAAAGCGTTGTCCCTTGATCTTAAGGGTTGGGTACGCAACCTTCCCGATGGACGTGTTGAAATAGTTGCTGAAGGCGAAGGGGAAAAGATTGCTTTGTTTCTCGTCTTGATACGTACAGGTCCATCATCGGCACGGGTGACAGACTTGCAGGTTGACTGGACAGCCCTGCAAGCGGAGGAGCAGTTCACCATTCGTCATGGCCAATAAGGGCATACTTGAAAGCTGTTCCTACAAGCGGTCTCTCGCCAAGACGGTGAGCGGTAAGTGGTTGGTCGTGGGTGGAAAGACAGTCGACAGTCGGGAGTGGAGAGTCGAACACAAGAATACGTAGACCGTTCGTAGCGTTGGGTCTTGCGCCCGACGTTAAGGATAAGAACGCGTAGATCGTTCGTAGCGTCGGAAAACAGGGACAGGCAGTTTTTCATGTTGGGTTTGTTAAAAACCACCCAGTCCCTGACCAGCAACGTAACAGGACGGCTAGACTGTTTGTGGCGTCGGGTCTTGCGCCCGACGTTAACGGCAACACAAGAATACGTAGAGCGTCTGATCGGAAAATAGAGCCTGGCTGGTCTTTAGCCAGCTCAAGAGAAGAAACCTGTCCCTCTTTCTTGTGTCTGGATGCCGGATCGAGTCCGGCATGACGGCACGCATCGTCATTCCGGCGAAGGCCGGAATCCAGTGTAATACTGGTTCTACGTTACCTATCACGCCTCACTGGTTCTCGGCTCCCGAGTCTGTTTTCAACTCAACGAACTCAACGAACTCAACAAACTCAACGGACTCATTACCCATCACTGTTCTTTCGCTCACCACCCACTACCTACCAACCACTACCTACTACCCACTACTTACCACTCACTCTTCACCCCGGCTACAAGGCGAGAGACTGTTAGCTATCGGCTGTGTCCTTCTTATACAAGTAGCGCTTGATGTCAAGCTTTACGCTCTTCTCGAATGGTTGATCTGTCAAGGTAATAAGGTCCCTATTCTTGATCCGCTTAAACATGGCCAGGTTCTCGCTTCTTTCTCTGACCTCTTTCCAAATATGATCGATCGCGTCGTTAGATTCACTGATCTCTAGTTTGTTAAGTGTTGGCCAGCTAGGGTAGATCATAGCCGCGACGGCAGGGGCGCCTTGGCGCTCCCCTTCGTAGATCATTATCTCTTCAATTGCAGGGATGGTTGAAAGTTCCCATTCGACTTCCTCGGGGTACACATTCTTGCCGGTTTCAAGAACAATTACGTTCTTTGCCCGACCAGAGATAAGGATCCTATTATTGCTGACAAGGCTGCCCAAATC
>DAOVAR010000064.1 GCA_030670905.1 Candidatus Bipolaricaulota bacterium | reverse complement strand
AACTATTTAACTGCTTTTTGACTCTTGACTGCCGACTCACGACTGCCGACTGTCTTTTCGCTCATCACCGTTTTTTGGCTTATGGCCCTGACTTGGTTGTTCTGAGGAGATAACAAGCTGGGTAAGGTTTCCGAGCTTTTCCCAACCACCAACCACAGGAATCAAAGGGAGGAGCCTTGGCCACAGATCTTGGCGAGAGAGGAGCGAACTTGCCAGCATACCTGGATAATCAATATCTCCATATTCCGTGATTGCCTGCAGGATTGAAGGTTGGTTGATGATTGCCAGTCCGGCTTCGATCTTGGCGTCTGGGAGACTATAGAGGGCGCGATGGGCAAGAAGACCAAAGCGTAGTTCCTTTCCAATCTTGTCCTGCCAACGGCGCTCGTATTCCTTGAGGGTTTCGTCTGTAGTCTTTTCTGCCAATGAGGCATAACCCGCGATCTCTCCCGCTATTCTGGCACATACCCCTCCCGTATAGATTCCACCTCCTGAGGTCGGTTTTAGCTGACCCGCGGCATCGCCTACGATAAGCGCGCCGTCGGTAGTTGTTTTGGTAGCGGGCCCGATGGGGATTACTCCGCCGACATATGAAATCACCTGCCCGGGAAAGTGTTGGCTGAGGAGGTTGTTAAGAAGAGTGTTTACATCGGTGCCTTGGGTAGCCGCCAGACCTACGCGCAGCTGGTGTTGTTCTGCTGGAACCGCCCAGGCGAAAAATCCAGGAGCAACCTTGGTCCCAAAGAAGATCTCTACCATCTCTGAGGCACGCGCCTCTCGTACAATAGTTGCCTGTACTGCCGCAAGGAATGTTGGTGGCGATGGTAGAGAGAAATGACTGGCGACCATGCTTCGTGGGCCGTCTGCCCCGATCACCACACGAGCCTTGGCTTCACGCTGTCTGCTCGGTTCACTGAGGTGGAGTCTTGCTTGGCCAGTAATAGCAGCACGGGTGTGATGCCTTACCTCTACACCTGCTTGTGCAGAAAGCTTGAGTAGTTCACGATTGAGCGCACCGCGGTCGAGAACAATCGCACTCACTTTCTTGGAGAGGATCTCAGTCTGTTTTCCTGTTGGAGAATGGATAATCACTCCGCGGATTTCTCTTAGGAGACATGCCGATGAAGTCCCGAGCAAAGAAAGGGTCCGGGGGCTCACTAGCCCGGCACAACAAGCGGGTTCACAAGAGCCGTCACCTTGATCGACGAGTAGGGTCCGCGCTCCTGTCGCAGCTGCATAACGGGCGGCTACTGCCCCAACGGGTCCACCGCCTATTACCGCTACATCATAACTATTCATTGGCTGATCCCTTCTCGTTTTGGGGGTCTAGCCATGATTTCGTCTACAAGGGCCGATGGGGATACCTCCTTGCGGAGCAGCCGCCATACCCCGTCAGTAATTGGCATCTCTATCCCTCTTGATCCAGCTATGGAATGAACGATTTCAGTGGCGTACACGCCTTCTATAACCTTGTCCGTTTTTGCAAGGATTTCGTCGACAGGGATTCCCATCCCTAGCTGCTGGCCAGCGAATCGGTTACGGCTATGCTTGCTGGTACATGTAGCAACTAGATCTCCCAAGCCAGATAGGCCGAAGAAGGTCTCTTGTCTGGCTCCAAACACACGGCCGAACCGAACCATTTCTGCTAGGCCACGCGAGATGAGCGCCCCACGGCTATTGTCTCCGAAGCCGAGGCCATCAGAGACACCACTAGCTAGAGCGATTATGTTCTTTACCGTTGCACAGAGTTCCACCCCACGAATGTCATCCGTTAAGTAAACGCGGAAGCGGGAACTGGAAAGGAAATGTTGGATTTCTTCTCCTAGGCTGAGATCGGCTCCAGCGAGGACAACTGCTGTGGGTATATCGCGACCTACCTCTTCGGCATGGCTTGGGCCAGATAGGGTAAATACAGCCTCTGCGCCGATCTTGCTTCTTATCAGCTCGGACATGGGTTTTTCCGTTGTGGGGTCGATTCCCTTAGCTAGATTGATGAATGCTGTCTGCTCTTCTACAAATGGAACGAGTTTGTCCAGCAGCTCTGCCATGGCAAATGAAGGGACAGCAACTATTATCAGCTCGGCCCTGGATGCCTCGGAAAGAGAACTGGTAATATTGAGGCCCTTCTTCGGAAGAGGGACCCCAGGGAGGTATTTTCTGTTTTCTCGCAATCTGTCAATTTCTCTGGCTTGAATCGGATTGCGGACCCATAAGGTTACTGTATGCCTGTTTGTAGCGAGAAGCCGGGCAAATGCTGTTCCCCATCCTCCCGCGCCTATTACAGAGGCCTTCATAGCTAGCTCTTGTTGAGGGCGATTGGCATTCGCGCCCCGACATGCGCATTGATCCAGGTAATCGCGGCCTCGATTGGATCTTCTCCTTCCTCTATGCTGATATCCGGAGACAGTCCTACTTCATTCACTGCCTGCCCTAATGGGGTGAAATACTCACCGGTGGTGAGTTTAAGAGCTGAACCATCTGGCAATTGGAATACGCGCTGGATTAACCCTTTGCCAAAGGAACGCTCGCCGATTAGAATGCCCATCTCATGGTCGCGAATAGCTGCCGCCGCTATTTCGGCCGCGCTTGCAGTTCCGCCATTGATCAGTACCGCGAGTGGAAGGTTGGGAATCAGATTTCCCGTTGACCAGAATTGCTCCTTTCCAGCAATTCTTCCTATTGTGGAGACAATTACCATGTCTTGATCCACAAATCGCTTGGACACAGAAATTGCCTCTTTTAGCAATCCACCGGGGTTGTTTCGCAAATCGAGTATCATCCCATCTAGGTTCTCCAGATTGAATTCGACAAGAGCGGTGTCAAGATTAATAGTGGCATCAGTGCCAAAGCGCGAGATGCGGATGTAAGCAATCCTTCCTTCTCCCATAAGTTCACTTGTTACTGACTTGACTACGATTATCTCTCGCACGATCTCAATTTCTTCCTGTGTGCCATCTTTGTGTTGGATGAGAAGAGAAACGCTCGTACCCTCCTCCCCACGGATTTTCCTTGCCGCGGTGCTTAGGGTAATATCTTCAATAGACTCACCGTCAATCTCCAGGATCCGGTCCCCCGCGCGCACTCCAGCTTGCTCGGCAGGTGTTCCGGCAAGCGGCGCTATGATGGTAAGTGTGTCATCCTTGATTGTGATCTCGATTCCTATTCCGCTGAATTCTCCTCTTAGGCTTTGTTCCCAATCCTGGTAATCCTCAGGGCTGAGGAATTCGCTGTACGGATCATCAAGCTGTTCCACCATTCCCTTTATTGCGCCGTACAGTGCTTCTTGATCGTTGATTTGCTCTGGATTGTAGAAATAGTCCTGAATGTGCTGATAGACCTCAAACAAGGGAGAGAAAACCGCGCTATCTGTGGCCTGATCTCCATTGACGCCAAGCGCAATCCCCAGAATGATGATCGATCCCAATACCGTCAATGCTTTCTTCATAATCGGTCGTTTAATCAACTACCTCACCCCTCTTGTTATTGATTGTACTCTTCCTGTCTTGGCAAGGAAAGTGCGCCATCCTTCCCCATCAAGCGTTGATGAGTTACACTGTAAGAGAATAAGGAGGTTCATTGACTGTGTCGCGTATTGCGGTGTTGACAAGCGGTGGCGATAGTCCTGGGATGAATGCGGCAATTCGTGCCGCTGTCCGGTGTGGTTGTTCGCTTGGACTAGAGATGTTCGGAGTAAGTCGAGGATTCGCTGGCCTGATCGAAGGAGACCTGTTATCACTTGACAACCGAGCGGTTGGTGGAGTGATTGAGCGCGGCGGGACTTTCTTGCGTACCGCTCGCTCGGCTGCCTTCCTTACAAAGAAGGGGCAGGAGCGCGCGCTTGATACCATTAGCAGCTGGAGAATTGATGGAATAATCGTTATTGGTGGTAATGGCTCCCTGAAAGGAGCGCATTGGCTACAGGAACAGGGTATTCCTACAGTAGGGGTTCCTGCATCGATTGATAATGATATCTGCGGGACAGCGATGGCAATTGGGGTGGACACAGTACTAAACACGGTGGTGGCATCGCTCAACCGTATTCGTGATACCGCCGTCTCTCACGGGCGTGCCTTTGTCGTTGAAGTCATGGGGCGGAATTCTGGATACATCGCCCTAATGGGTGGACTTGCTGGTGGCGCGGAGATTGTTCTTATCCCTGAGGTTTCTCTATCACTCAAAGAAGTTTCAGCATTGGTAGAGCTAGGAGTCGCTAAAGGGAAGCATCACTCTATCATAGTTGTCTCTGAAGGATTCACGCCCTCCGGAGAGCATCAAGACAAGAAGGAAGAAGAAGGATCGGCTGGTGCCTTGGTTAGTAGATACCTAAACGACACAGGTACAATAGAGACGCGCTTGACTATCCTCGGTCACTTACAGCGAGGAGGCTCTCCCACCGCGTTTGACCGCATCCTTGCTTGTCGTCTAAGTGAAGCCGCTGTTGATTTGCTTGCTGGCGGAGCTGGTGGAGTGATGACCGCGCTTGTTGATCAGGAAGTGAAGGCAATTCCGTTTGCAGAGCTAAGCAAGGAAGGGCGAAACGTAAATCTTGAGATCTACCGTCTTGTGCATAAGCTGGCTAATTGAAGTAGTGGGTGATGAGTGAAAAGACAGTCGGGAGCCGAGAAGCAGTAACAAGTAATGGGTGATGAGTAACGGGTGAAGAGCCAGGAACTGAAAAACAATGACTGATAACTGAAAGCTGATAACTGTGAGCCGTGATGAGTAATGAGTTTGTTGAGTTGAAAACATAGTCGGGAGCCGAGAAAAGGCGAGTTGAATAGTTGATTGATTGAATGGTAAGGACGAACTGACGACTGACAACTGATTACTGATAACTACTTAACCGCAGAGGACGGCAGAGAAGACCATGGTCCAATGTCCAATATCGAAAGAGAAAGAACGGTGACAAGTGACTGGTGATGGGTAACGTAGGACTACCATTGCGCTGGATTCCCGGGCCCTGCCCTGGACCCCGATCCAGGGTCCGCCGGAATGACGATGCATTCCGTCATACCGGACTTGATAAGCCTGCCCCGTACTTGATACGGGGGTATCCAGATGTCCACGAACAGTGATGGGTAATGAGTTCGTTGGGTTCGTTGAGTTGAAAACATAGTCGGGAGTCGAGAAACAGTAATGGGTGAAAGGCAGAAGCGAGCTATCGATCACAGATCAGGAGGCAAGCCCTGCCAAATCCAATGAATTTAACGAATCCTAAGAGCCTGCTAGATTCTACAAT
>DAOVAR010000105.1 GCA_030670905.1 Candidatus Bipolaricaulota bacterium | reverse complement strand
GAGGCAATGTCAGCTAGCCTTCCGGTGCAACAAGGAGAGGTGCTTGTTGACTCAAGCCAAGACATTGCCTTTCTTTCCGTGGTGGAGCGGCATCATGGAAGCGGAAGGATCAGTCACGGATTTGTAAAGGGGTTTGGCTTCAATAAGTGTTGCGCTCTGGCGAGCACGGTATCACATGATAGCCACAACTTGCTCGTCATGGGAACAAACAAGCAAGCGATGGCGACTGCTGCAAACCAGGTTGTTTCAATGAATGGAGGAGTATGCTTAGTCAAAGACGACCAGCAACAGGCGGCGATCACTCTTCCGATTGCTGGACTGATGAGTGACCAACCAGTGGAGGCAGTGGCTCGTCAAATGGAACAGCTGCATCAGGCCTTAAAGAGCTGTGGTTGTAACCTAAACAACGCGTTTATGACATTTTCCTTGCTTGCCCTTCCTGTAATCCCACAGCTTCGTCTTTCGGATCTCGGATTGATTGATGTTGATGCATTTGAGCTTGTTTCTCTTTTGCGGAAGCTTGATAATGCCTAGATAGGGAGGAAGATGGCGCTTAGTAACCTAAGGGAGTATGTGAGACCCGATGGACTAGATATGGCATTGAGCCTGGTCAAAGAAAAGGGCAGATCTGCACGGGTAATCGGAGGTGGGATCGATCTAGTGCGTAGTTCATCTCCTGATATTGAGACGCTTGTTGATCTTTCCCAACTCTCCTTATCCTACGTAAGACAGACGGACAAAGGGATAGCAATCGGCGCGACGACTACCTTAACCGAAATCCTAGAGGCCCCAGCTCTCAAGAACTACCTTCAGGGAGTAGTTGTGGAAATGCTCCGTCAAGTTGGGGCTCCTTCTCTGCGCAACCTGGCATCGATGGGGGGAACGCTTGCCAGCGCCCATCCATGGTCAGACGTAATCACCTTGTTTGTTGCGCTAGGGGCACAGGTTACATTGTACAACGGTGTTACGCGAATGGTTCCGCTCTCTGACCTCTACGCCTCACGAGCGCTTCTTTCCCCGGCGATTATTACAGAGGCTTTGCTACCAGCTTACGCTCATGGAACGGCTGCAGCGTTCATCAAATTCAGCAGAACTAAGTTTGATATTGCTATTCTCAATTGTGCTTGCCTTATCTCAACCCAAAATGGTGATTGTGAGAGCGTGTGCCTTACAGCTGGTGGAACACCGCAACTTGCGGCTCCGCTCTCTGAGGCGGCAGAGGTTCTGCTGGGTAGAAAACTCGATCAAACATCGATTGGCGAAGCAGCAGAAATTGCGAGAGAAACTACGCTTGTGCGTGATGATCTAAGGGCTAGCGGTAACTACAGAAGAGAACTGGTCCATGCTGGAGTTAAGCGATGCCTTACTTGTGTGAGTACGCAATTATCAGGAGCTAGCCAATGAAGATCTGCCTTACCGTGAATGGACAGAAACAGGAACTTGATTCAGCTCCAGGCGACACCTTACTCCATCTCTTGAGGCGAATAGGGTACAAGGGAGTAAAAAAAGGGTGCGAGTCGGGCGATTGCGGCGCTTGCGCCGTATTGCTAGATGGTCGTGTCATTAACTCGTGCCTTGTGCTTGCTGCTAAAGCCGATGGACATTGCGTAACAACCGTGGAAGGACTTGCAGGACAGGACAAGACCGGCGAACTTCACCCTGTACAACAAGCATTCTTGGAACAGGGAGCTGTGCAATGTGGTTACTGTAGTCCGGGAATGATGATCGCTGCTGTTGACCTTCTTGCTCACAATCCTAATCCAACCGATCAAGAGATCAAAGAAGGCATTTCCGGAAACCTTTGTAGATGCACCGGTTATGTGAAACAAATAGAAGCGATCAGGATAGCCGCCGA
>DAOVAR010000010.1 GCA_030670905.1 Candidatus Bipolaricaulota bacterium | reverse complement strand
CTGCAAGCATCCCAGTCTCTCGTTCAGATACGCCAATCGGAATCTTGGCCGTATCGAACGCGCCAAACTGATCTGTGACAGAGAACGTGATGGAGTCCGTTCCTACGAATTCCGGCTCCGGCGTATAGGTCACCTCTACTGATGCTGTATCTGGCAGTGTGTAGGTAACCGCGGTTAGATCACCGCTTAGCTCACCATGCGCTGGCCCATCCACGATCTCAAAGACAAACCCGTATTTATCAACAGCAGAAGGATCTACATCCACGTCCGTAGCCTTCAGCGTGAAGGATACGGAGGTACCTTGTGTTGTGGCCACCACGTCAGCCACAGCGATAGGCGCATCATTGACAGAGATGACCGTTATCGTCACCTTAGCGGTATCGGTTTCAGTCCCGTTGGTTACAGTGTAGGAAAAGGAATCCGTGCCATAGAAATGAGCATCGGGTGTGTAGCGGACCTTACTCCATTCGATGGAGGTAGTTCCATGGTTGGGGGTAGACACCGAGGCTATTGTGAGCAGCTTCCCATCCGGGTCTGTGTCATTTGCCAGCACATCGACCAGAACGGACGTATCCTCATGTATCGTTACAGAATCGTCCCTGGCTATTGGCCTTGCCCCAAAGGCAACACAGGAAAAAAGAATGGCCGTAGCCACAAATAAAGCAATAAAGCCCCAACAACGTTTCGCGTCCACCACAGCAGCAACCTACCATATATCTTGTATGTAATGCAAATCACAGGCACACAAGACCTCTATGAGTGCTGAGTGTCTGGTTCATGGGGTTGGTTGGGTTCGTTGAGTTGTTGAGCAGAAGAAGCAGTTAAATGGTCAGATAGTTGATTGGTTGAATGGTAAGGACGACCTAACTACTGAAAACTGATTAGTGATAACTACTTAACCGCAGAGGACGCAGAGATCGCAGAGGAAGGCATTTTCTTTGTTAACAGATAAAACCATAATACATAGATCGTTCGTAGCGTCGGGTCTTGCGCCCGACGTCAAGGATAAGATCGCGTAGATCGTATGTAACATCAGAAAACAGGGACAGACCTCAACCACGGATGTACACGGATTAAGAAACCACAAGAGACAATTAGAAGAGGGTTAAAATCAGCGTCCATCAGTGTTAATCCGTGGCCGGAATGTATCAGTGTTCAGTTATTCAGAACAAGCTTTCAGCTTTCAGCTCTTCCCATTCAGCCAATCAACCATTTAACTCCCCTTTTCTCGACTCCCGACTGTCTTTTCACCCGTCACCGTTCGTCGACATCTGGATGCCCCCGTATCAAGTACGGGGCAGGCTTATCAAGTCCGGCATGACGGTATGCGTCGTCATTCCGGCGAACCGTGGATCGGGGTCTAGGGCAGGGCCCGGAATCCAGCGTGATGGTAGCTGTACGTTACTCATTATCCATCACCGTTTTTCGACTCCCGACTATGTTCTCCCTTACTCCTTAATCCATAATCCTTAATCCTAGCTTTCTTACTCATCACTCATTACTGTTTCTCGACGTTGGACATCGGACCCATAAGAACTACACCCACGCATTGAGGGTTAGTAGGACACTTGCCGTAGAGGATAGGATGGCTTTGCGGTAGACTTATGATACGTTTGGAATTGGTGAGGAGGGATTGCGGTGAGATCTAGGCTTACATCATGACAACTTCACTTAACATCAGTCAGGATTTGGCACTTGATCTGGAGGATATTATCGGGCAATGTGTTGCCATTCTTGGCATACGCGGTTCGGGCAAATCGAATACCGCGGGCGTTATCTTTGAGGAACTCCTGAGAAACAATTACCCGCTCTCTATTATCGACATTGATGGCGAGTACTTTGGTTTGAAAGAGAAATACGAGGTTCTTGTCGTTGGGCGAGGGGAAGGGGTTGAGATAGAGGTTGATAGCGACTGTGCCGAGGAGATAGCGCGGATTAGCCTAGAGAAGAATGTCCCTGTTGTGCTTGACCTAAGTACGTTTCTTTCTGAGGAGCGCAGCCTGTTCTTAAAGGAGTATCTGTCCTCTCTCTGGGCATTGGCCGGTAATCTTCGCCGTCCCTATATTATCGGTATTGAGGAGGCGCATGAGTTTATCCCCCAAGGAGTGAGATCAGAGTTGAAAGAGCTGATCGCTCGCATTGCTCTTCGCGGTCGTAAGCGCGGGCTAGGGGCAATTATTGTTTCCCAGCGTAGCGCTAAGGTGGATAAGGATGTGCTTAGTCAGGCAGGCATGCTGTTTCTTCATCGGGTTGTACACGAAGTGGACATGCGTGTCTATGCTGAGCTTCTTCCTTGGCGTAAGAGTGAAGTAAAGGAGATTGTTTCCGCGCTCAATACAGGCGATTGTGTATACGTAAATGGTGAGACAGTAGTTCCTGTATATGTACGAGAAAGAGAAACCTTTCACGCTGGATTTACGCCATCCCTACAGGTGGTGGTTACACCGGAGCTAAAACAGGTGAGCCAGTCAATTATCGAGGCGATTGAACGGGCAAAGGATGGACAGGGAAAGAAGTCACGGCTCGCTAGACTGCGAGAACGCGTAGGGCAGCTGGAGGCATTGTTGACAGAGAGAGACAAGAAGATCGGCGAATTAGAAGACACAGCACGTACCCTTGGCTATATCAAGGTGGAAGCCGTGGCGCCATCTCTTCCGGACGTACAGAACGTTTCTGAAGCAATCGTTCACTCCGTGGAGGGAAATATCAGAGATCGCGGAGAGGAAGGACTGTCAATCAGACCGGTTGACCGCCGAGTAGTGAGAGGAGCTCTTGATTCTTGGAGCGAGAAGGACTTTGTTCAAGATGATAGACCGATTATTGATATTGACTCACCGCGTAATCATGATCAGCTTCCTCGGGCGGTGCGAAGGCATATCAACCGTATTGTCTCGCGGTTGGAGAAACGACCACTTATTGAGAGGCGTCTCGTCGGGTTTCTGATTGGTCATACTCCTATCTCTTACTCAGTTAGGCAGATCGCCGCGTGGACTAACTGCGCTGAAGCAGTAATCGTTGATAGCCCTCCGCGAGACTTGCTCGACGCGGGGCTTGTGGTAACCGAACGACGATCGGATGGAATTTACTACCGTGGCAATCTGAAGGCGTTTGTTATGCGGGAATTCGCTGTCTATCGACCAGATATTGGAGAACATGAGCTTCATCTGGTTACGCAAGTGCTTTGTAATCGTCTCACTTCCCTGGTGGGTGAAACTGTCCGAACGTAAATAGGATATATGTGCATATAATTGCGTTGCCCATTGATCAATGGGCTCTTTTCTGCTAGAATTCTATTGGTCAAGGGGAGAGCAAAGTGAAGATAAAAATCGCCGAGCGTCATGCAACGCTAACTGATTCCTTGCGATCCCATATCCGGCACAAAACAGAAGGGTTGAGCCGGTTTTACGACCGTATCATAAGTATTGACGTTATGCTATCCGTGGAAAAGGAACGGCAAATTGCTGATTTTCACGCTCATCTCACCAATAAGAAACTCATTCATGCTCACGAGGAAAGCCCTGATATGTATGCGTCAATTGACGCGGCGCTAGATCACCTCAAGCGGCAGCTTGTCAAACGCAAGGATCAGCTTAGAAGCAGACCGTCCGGCGAGCCTTCTCTGTTTAAGGAGACGGAAAAGACCGATCACAAGAAAATACTCCGCACTGATACCTATTTTCATAAACCCATGAGCCTTGAAGAAGCTGTTCTGCAGCTGGACGCAGTCGAGAAGAACTTCCTGGTGTTTGTTAATGCTGCTGATGACGAACTGAGCATTCTTTATCACAGGGATGATGGCAACTATGGCCTGATTGTGCCAAAGCAATAGGTGGGGAATTGCAGCGAAAGAAGATAAGGGCTTTGTCGTTGTTTTCGGGGAGCCTTGCCAGCCGTATAGCATCTAGAGTAGTTGAGCATTTCCCAAATGTAGAAGAGATAGTACTGCTCTACTTTCGATGCCCATATTTTGGCGGATATGAAAGAATTCGCGAGATCGTCAAAGAAGAGTGGCCAGGAGTGTATTTCCGCACGCAATCACTGAAGAAGGAATACCGCCGATTAGCGAATATTGCCCCTGAAGGATGTTTTTCGCTTGAGTCGGCTTGTCTCAGTTGTCGCACAATTATGCTATCGCATGCCATTCGCTACATGGAACGAATAGGGGCGGATTGTATTGTCACCGGGGAAGTGATGGGGAAGAATGGGCTCTTTGAGAAAGAAATGCTACAAATCGAGGAAGTTTTGGGAATCAGCGGCCTTGTCTTGCGGCCACTTTCAGGGCGGCTGTTGCCCGCAACTAAGGCGGAACGTGCAGGCAAGATCGACCGAAGCGCTCTAGGTAGCTTAACGGTGGATGACGGCACTGAGTTAGCCAACATTGGTACTCGACTTGGCCTTTTGAGCGCCGATGGATTACCAACCGAAGTACGTTGTAAGCTGACCTCTCATCAATTTGGTACGCGGTTGGAAGATTTGCTGGGAGAGAGAGGGTTTAACATAAGCTCTTTGAAACTGCTAGATTTTGCTCTTTACTACAAGCTTCCTCCGGATGTTAAGATTGTCGTAGCAGAGAATGAGGAGGAGAAGAGAATGCTGCAGAACTTCTTCCTGCCGCATGACTTACGGGTGTACGTTCCAGTCCGTGGCGGTTCGATGACACTTGTGCGTGCTAATTGGGCGAGAAAATCGCGAGCCAAAACAGAAGAAATTATCGAGATTGCGAGCAGAATCACTGCTACCCATAGTGAAACCGTCAGACGATCTAGTATGCAGGTGAAGTACCGCTTTGAGAATGACGATGAAACGCTGCAGTTGAACGTGTTTCCATTCTCATCCGAGAAGGAGATCTGTGATTACTGCTGCGTGCCTGTTTCCCCTTACGCGGGTTCTAGGGAGAGCTTGGTCCGATCTTGAAAAAATATGTGTTTAAGCTATACTCTCCTCAAGGTCAAAAAAATAGTCGACCGAGCTACAGCTAATGTAAGTATGTGAGAATTTAGATAGGGATGATCCCCAATTAGGTGGAGGTAGGGAAGGTATGCCTATTTACCGTTATCAATGCGCGGACTGTGGGGCCGTTTTTAGGGTCTTCCATCGAAATGGGAACAGTAGCCCTGTTGAATGTACTCATTGTAACAGTCAGATAACCAAACAGCTACTGCCTCGCATCGGCGTTATTTACAAAGGGAATGGGTATTATAGGACCGATTATCAGAACAAGAAACAGACATCTTCAGACAAGACCAAAGAGAAAGAGTAGGTTATTGATCTCTCTTGATTCTCATGACTTCTGGATAGTGCATGCAAGGCGCCAGCTGTTTGGTCTCCGGGAAAACTATTGATGAGAATTGGATGATTTGTCCCGTTTTTAGAAAGTGCTGTAAGAGGTGAATTCATTGATCTCTGGTGATGACGTTAAGCGGATAAAGCTCCAGCTTGCGCCTGCATCTGTAGTGATTGGCTGGTCCCATGGTGAGATCACTCAGTCGGAGACGATAAACTACCGCACTCATAAACCTGAACGAGGTGGTTTATACGCGGAGGAAATCTTCGGCCCGGAGAGTGATTATGAGTGTGCCTGTGGGAAGTACAAAGGCAAGAAATACGAGGGAATCACCTGTGAGAAGTGCCACGTACTAGTTACCGACTCCTCTGTGCGACGGGTGAATATGGGGCATATCTCGCTTGCCAGTCCAGTGATTCACTTCTGGTTCTTGAAAGGAGTCTCTAGCCTGCTAAATCGCCTTCTGGGGATGAAGAAGAAGGAACTGCAGCGAATTGCCTACTACGAAACCGAGCCATCTGAGCAGATGCTCTATGTAGTGACTACCTCGAAGTGTAAAGAGGTTCACTGCGGAGAAACACTTTATGAATCTGAGTATGCCATTCTTGTTAATGCGTTTCCGTTTTCAGTTGAGCCGGCTTACTATGTAGAAGACGCGCCACGGGTTCTGGCTGATGAGGGCGGAAAAGTCATGATAGAGGAGCGTCATCTTACTAACGGTGAGAAGATGAGCGCGGTAGTTATCGGAAGCCAGGAATATCCAATTATTGGGGATATTGACTTGTTGGTGGAGGAAGGCGACAAGGTTTCAGCGGAAACTGTGATTGCCGAGAGACCGGTAGACGAGGTGTGTTCCGAGACTGGGTTCGAGATGCTAAGTGCTCGCTATGGGGAAGCTATCAAGGGCGAGAAGATCATGGAGTTTGTTGATAGCTTGACTTTTCTTGTGACGCGAGTGAAGAATCCGGGAGTACCCCTCAAAATTGGTGATCGCTTGACCTATCTGGAAAAACGTGCCTATGAGCGAGTCTATCCAGATGGATTTGTAGCTATGACAGGAGCCGCTGGAATCAAGGGGTTGCTCAAGGGCCTTGATCTCGATGAGCTACATCGCTCCTTGAACGATGAGCTGCAAAGCAATGTTGCTGCCGGCAATCGCCGGCGATTGATCAGGCGGCTGGAAGTAGTTGATCAGCTGCGTGGTTCAGGCAACAATCCACAGGATATGGTCCTTGATGCGGTTCCAGTACTTCCTCCGTCGTTGAGGCCGATGATCCAACTTGAGGGAGGGAGGTTTGCTACTACCGATGTAAATGATCTATATCGTCGGATCATTAATAGAAACAACCGCCTTAAGAAGTTGATTGATATGGGTGCCCCGGAAGTCATCTTGCGTAATGAGCGAAGAATGCTCCAGGAGGCTGTTGATGCCCTGATCCATAATGAGAAGAAGGAAACGCCAATTCGTGGGCGTGATAACCGGCCGCTGAAGTCGCTTTCGGAACGACTTCATGGTAAGCATGGCCGGCTGAGGCGCAACCTCCTTGGGCGGCGAGTTGATTATTCGGGACGAGCCGTGATTGTGGTGGATCCTAAGCTTAAGCTCGGACAATGCGGTCTTCCTAAGAAGATGGCTCTCGAGCTGTTCAAACCCTTCATTCTTCACAATCTAGAATCAACTACCTTCTCTGACTTTGACGAGATTAAGAACAAGGCGCTTCGTGGCAAGATGCCAGAAGTGTGGGATATCCTGGAGAAGTTGATGAAAACTCACCCTGTTTTGCTGAATCGCGCGCCGACATTGCACCGGCTTTCTATCCAAGCGTTTGAGCCACTCCTTGTCGATGGACAGGCCATACATATTCACCCCTTGGTCTGCCAGCCGTACAATGCTGATTTCGATGGCGATCAGATGGCGGTTCATCTTCCTCTTTCTCCAGAAGCCATTGCAGAAGCACGAGAACTGATGGCAGCGCCTCGTAACATACTTTCGCCGGCTAACGGTGAGCCGCTAAGCCTCCCTACTCAAGACCCAGTCTTTGCCTACTACTATTTGACTGTTGTTGACCCGGATGGCAAGGGTACGGGGAAGTTCTTCCGAGATATGGTAGAAGCAAGGCGAGCGTGCGAAGAGGAAATAATTGATCTTCACAGTAGGGTCAAGATTAGGATCAATGGAAGGATAGTGGACACAACGCTTGGGCGCGCGGAGATGAATCTTTGCCTTCCGGAGGAAATGCGCAATTACGATCGCATAGTGGATCGCACTGCAGTTAAGAACATAGTCAAGGAGTGTTACCATCGTTTTGGCTGGGAGAGAACAGCCGAGCTTCTTGATCGCCTTAAGGATCTCGGCTTCGAGTATGCTACCAAAGCAGGACTTACGATCTCAGTAAAGGACTGTCTAATTCCTGAAGAAAAGGAAGGGATCATAAAGCGTGCGTACGCGATCATACGGCGAATCAACAAGCTTAACGAATTAGGTTTGGCTACCGAGGAAGAGCGTGCCAGGACTGTTGTTCGCATTTGGCGTAGAACGGTTGATGAAGTTGAGGCGGCAACAATGGAAAATCTTCGGCGCCACCTGTTCAATCCTCTTTACGGTATTGTTACTTCAGGTGCGCGAGGTGGGCCTGATCAGGTAAAACAGCTGTGTGGGATGCGAGGACCCATGGTCGGTCCGTCGGGTGAGATCATTGAGATGCCAGTTATTTCCAACTTTCGTGAGGGGTTGGATATGATGGAGTATTTCATCTCTACGCACGGCGGCCGCAAAGGCGCTGCTGATACTGCGTTGAAGACGGCCAATTCTGGTTATTTGACTCGCCGTCTAGTTGATGCTTCTTCCGATATTGTTGTGCAGAAAATAGATTGTGGAACTGCGCAAGGTGTTGAGGTTAACCCCTTGCGATTTAGTAAGACCGAGATCATGGAGACAATTGAAGAGCGGATATATGGACGTGTAGCCAGTAAAGCTATTGTTGACCCAGCTACAGGGGAGATAATGGTTGACGCAAATCAGTGGATCACAAGCGAGATGTCTGAGCAAATTGGCCGACTAGAAGCAGTGTTGCACCTTGGCAGGGAGGACGATGAAGCAAGGCTTATTGGCGCCAAAAGTGTCGAGGATGTTTATGATCCGAAGGAGAAACGCGTTCTGCTTCAGGCTGACGAACGCATCACGCCTCGTTTGATCGATGCTTTGCGGACGGCTAAGATCTCGAAAATCAGGGTGAGGCCGCAAATTGTAATTCGTTCTCCGATGACCTGTGAGACGAGCAGGGGGGTCTGCCAATATTGCTACGGATACGATATGAGCAACCATCAGCCAGTAGAGCCAGGAGCAGCAGTTGGAGTAATTGCCGCGCAGTCAATTGGTGAACCGGGAACGCAGCTTACAATGCGTACCTTTCATACTGGTGGGGTTGCTGGCATGGATATTACTCAGGGTCTTCCTCGCGCCGAGGAGCTGTTTGAGGCACGTAAGACATTGAAAAGTGTTCAATCTGTGCTTTCTCCTCTCGATGGTTACGTCAAATCGATTTCCTCTACCGAGAAGGGAACTGAATTAGTGGAGATTGAGAGTAGCTGCAGAGTGATACAGATTCCTACAGTCCTTGCCTGTGCCGAGCCAGATAAGGAAGTAGGCATAGACGGAGTCATTGGTATGAAGAGTCCATGTTCCGGCGAGGTCTACATATTGGACGACAAAGAGATGTTCGTCATTGACTCTGCTTCAGGCGATCGATCTTATCCCCTTCCTCCAAACGCCGTTCCGCGGGTCAAGAATGGCGAGATCGTGTCAGCTGGAGATGCTCTTACCAAGCGATTCAACATTGAGGGTATTGTGAATAACACAACAGGAACAGTCTCGGTTATCAATGAGGATGAACGTGCCTTTCAAGTCGTGGCAGCAAATGGGGATGTGCACGAGTACAGCATTCCGTACGGGGCACGCATGATGGTTGAGCCGGGAGTCAAAGTGAAGATCGGGGATCAATTGACTTCCCGCTCAAGACCGATCTTTGTTGCCGCGGAAGCGGGAGGAACAGTAGTGCTGCTTGCCGATAGAGTTATCGTCTATAATCCAGATGGTAATGCGGTACGTTTCCCTTTAACGAAGGACATCTCGCCAATAAAGAAGAGAAAGAATGGGGGCCAGGTGAAAGTAGGTTGGCCGCTGGTACAACTGGAGATTTTTCATCAGGGAGCTCTATTTGTAGAAAAAGTAGAGGCAAAGGGCGAGATAACCAATGTCCATTTGAGGCCAAGAAGCGTAGTAGAGGTTGATCAATTGCTTGTGGTTCGGGTTGGTGACAAGGTAGAAGAGGGAGATTTGCTAACTAAGGGAGTTGTAGCCCCTCAAGCCCTTCTGGAAACAGCAGGAGTGCAGAAGACACGAGACTACTTGCTGACAGAGATTCACAAGGTATACAAAACGCAAGGGGTTGACATTAATGACAAGCACATTGAGATAATCATTCGTCAAACCCTTAATAATGCACGTATATTGGCTCAAGGCGATTCGTGTTTCTTGGTAAATGACCTTGTGACGCTGGAAGAATTTCAGCAAGAAGTACGTAGATTGAATGAGGTGAACCGTTTGATGGATCGTACCTGCAAGGGCGTAATTGGAGAAGAAATGGCGGAGAGTATTATCGCTGATGGTCATTTGATTGCCGGCAAGGGTGATCCCTTTACCAAAGAGGTATTACAGGCAGCGCAGCGCGCTGAAGTTAGCAGTGTCTATATTCAGAAAGAGGGCGAATCCATGGAGATTCCTATTAAGAACAGAGAACTTCCCGTTGCCGAGCGTGAATTGTTGCGGATCTCTAAGGCTGCCCTACACACAAAGGGATGGCTGTCTGCGGCTTCCTTTCAACGAACAACTAAGGTCCTTGCCGAGGCAGCACTGCGCGGAGAGGTTGATGAGCTGTTGAGCTTGAAGCCAAGCATTATTGTAGGGAAGCGGATACCAACTGGCACTGGGTTTCGCGTGCTGCATGAGAAAACAGCTGAATCAGAGCAATAGGTCTGGACAAACTTGACACAGTTTGTGAGTGTGTCTATAATTCATCTACTACGATTTGGAGAGTAAACATGCCAACAACAAATCAGTTGATTAGGCTAGGACGTAAGGCGAAAGTGAAGAAGAGCAAAGCACGAGCTCTTGATAGTTGTCCACAGCTACGTGGCGTATGTACTCGAGTCTACACTCGTACGCCTAAGAAGCCTAACTCGGCGTTGCGCAAGGTTGCGCGAGTACGTTTGAGTAACGGGAAGGAAGTAACGGCTTACATTGGTGGTGAGGGACACAATTTACAGGAACACTCTATAGTTCTTGTGCGCGGTGGCCGGGTAAAGGATCTGCCAGGAGTGCGTTACCATATCGTTCGAGGAACACTTGATACAGAGGGAGTAGAAGGGCGAAGGCAGGGACGATCGAAGTACGGGACCAAGAGGCCGAGTTAAGGAGAGAGGATGGAGTTACCAGGGCGTGATGTGGAACTGGATGTCAAGTACAACAGTAAGTTGCTTGGAAAGCTAATCAATTATGTTATGCTAGATGGGAAAAAGGCCACTGCTGAACGAATAGTCTATGACGCTCTGGATGAGATTGAAAAACATAACGAGTCCTCGGCTCTTGATATGTTTAGAGAGGCCGTTGCCAACTGTTCTCCTCGGCTAGAGGTACGTACTCGTCGTGTTGGCGGCGCGAATTATCAGATCCCTTATGAGGTTCCTAAGGATCGTCAAATCGCTCTTGCTTTTCGGTGGATTGTTCACGCAGCACGAGAGCGAGGAGAGTATGCTATGTCAACCCGCCTTGCCGCAGAGATTACTGCCGCGACACGCAAGGAGGGGAAGGCTTACAATAAGCGGCTTGAGTCACATCGCATGGCAGAGGCCAACAAGGCTTTTGCTCATTACCGCTGGTAACTAGCTTCCCCAACGAAAATCCCAGATTTAGCGAGAATCATCAAAGGGGAAGTGTATGTCTGCCAATGGCTTCACGGAGATGAAATGGGTCAGGAATATTGGGATCATGGCCCATATCGACGCCGGTAAAACTACGACTACAGAGCGTATCCTTTACTACACCGGACGTACCCATAGAATGGGCGAGGTTCATGACGGAGATACTGAGATGGACTGGATGCCCGAGGAACGCCGGCGAGGCATAACAATCACTTCTGCGGCCACATCCTTCTTCTGGCATGAATACCAAATCAATGTTATCGACACTCCAGGACACGTAGATTTCACCGCGGAGGTAGAGCGGTCACTACGCATTCTCGATGGAGGGATTGTAATCTTCTCTGGAGTGGAGATGGTGGAATCACAGTCTGAGGCGGTATGGCACCAAGCTGATCGTTATCGCATTCCCCGGATAGCATTCATCAACAAACTGGATAGAGTTGAATCAAACTACATCGGGACGCTGGAAATGCTGGAGGAACGCTTAGGAGCAAGAGCGATTCCATTGCAGCTTCCTTATTGTGATTCTGATCGATCTTTGGTAGGAATGATAGATCTCCTTGAACAGAGACTTATCGTTTGGAACCAGGAGAATAAAGGGGAGACCTGGGAATATCTGGCTGTGCCGGAGAAGCTGCGAGCTACTGTTGAGCACTACCGGGAGATGGCGATTGAACGAGTGGCGGAGTTTAGTGATCGAGTAATGGAATGTTATGTTGAAGGCAAGAATATCGACCTTACAGCGTTTCACAGCGGATTACGCCGGGGGTGCATAAGGCAACTACTGGTACCTGTTCTTGGGGGATCGGCTATTCAGAATCAGGGAATTCAGCCTCTTCTTGATGCAGTGACGCGTTATCTTCCTTCTCCGCTTGATGTTCCTCCGGTACATGAACTGAAAGGTGACGCAGTTCGTTCGGCAGATCTAGCGGCGCCGTTTGCCGCGCTTGCATTCAAGGTTGTCCTGGACCGCTATGTAGGGCGTCTAGTGTTCATACGCGTCTATTCGGGGAAGATAAGAGCTGGCGAGCAAGTACTCAATGTTTCGACAGGAAAGAGTCTTCGCCTTAGCCGGATTTTTCGGATGCATGCTAATCAGCGCACACAACTCGACGAAGCCAGGGCGGGTGAGATTGTAGCGGTTGTAGGATCAAAGGACATATCAACTGGGGATACATTATCCGACCGAGCAGCGCCGATCTTGCTGGAGGCGATCAGTTTTCCAGAGCCGGTCGTATTTGTGGCAATTGAGCCACGTAGCGAAGGTGAGCGAGGGGCGCTACATGAAGGATTGGCTAGGTTAGCTCAGGAAGATCCAACCTTTCGAGTCGACGTAGATGAAACTACAAACCAGACGATTATTTCCGGAATGGGTGAGCTTCACCTGGAAATCCTGATGGAACGATTGCGTAAGGAAGAGGGAATTTCTGTGGCGATGGGAAAGCCTCAGGTTGCCTATCGTGAGACACTACGGGAACCAATCAGCGTGGACAAGGAGTTTGCAAAGCAGACCACCGGGCGAGGTCAATACGCGCACGTTATCGTGTATCTAGAGCCGCTTTCGCGCGGAAGTGGAGTTCAATTCGTAGATGCGGTGAACAAGGATGAGATTCCAAGACAGTACCGGGCAGCTGCTATCGGCGCCATGAGGGAACTATTGACAAATGGCCCACTTGCCGGTTATCCTTTAGTAGATATCAAGGTCACCCTAGCAGGTGGTTCATTTAACCCTGTGGATTCGTCGGAAGTGGCTTTTCGCGCAGCCGCTACAGATGCATTTCATGATGTCTTCGAGAGGGGTATTTTTGACCTTTTGGAGCCAATTATGGAGGGAGAAGTTGCTACGCCCGGCGAGTACTTGGGAGAGGTAATGGACGACCTGGGACAGAGGCGGGGTGTGATCCAGAGCTGTCAGCCCCGCGGGGGAGTACAGGTAATTGTTGTTTGTGTTCCTCTTGCTGAAACATTTGGTTATGCTACACGTCTACGTTCTTTGACCCAGGGACGTGCCGCTTACACATTAAGAGTAACACGTTATGATACAGTGCCAGAGGAGTTGAGTCGAATGATCATGAGAAGCAGAGGTTACTAAGGATGGCAAGAGAGAAGATTAGAATCAAGTTGCGGGGTTACGATCATGAACTTGTGGATAGCTCCATTAGAAAGATAGTTGATTCAGCTACGCAGACAAGGGCTAAGACTTCTGGACCTGTTCCTCTCCCGACAAAGAGGCGAGTTTACACAGTTCTCCGCTCGCCGCACGTGAATAAGAAATCGATGGAGCATTTCGAGCGAAGTATTCATACGCGGCTACTTGATATCAAGGAACCAACTTCGGAAACGATCAATGCTTTGATGGATATCGAGCTTCCAACTGGGATTGATATCGAGATTAAACTGTAACGAATTGTCACGGAGGTTGGACGAATGACGGTTGGGATCTTATCACATAAAATAGGGATGACGCAGCTGTTCGATGATGGCAAGGCAATTGGTGTTACGGTTGTTATGGCAGAACCAAGTACAGTTGTTAGGATAAGACGGGAAGAAACTGACGGATATGATGCCCTTCAGCTTGGTTATCAAGAAGTCGTTCAGGAAAGCAAGCTTACACGTCCCATGTTGGGGCACTTCAAGAAGGCAGGCGTAGCGCCACACAAGCATTTGTTTGAGGTACGGGTGGACGATCCGGCTGCATACAAGGTGGGAGACAAGATTGGGGTTGAGGCGTTTACGAAGGGCGACAAAGTGGATGTTATGGGAACGTCACGAGGTCTTGGATTCCAGGGTGTTGTAAAACGTTGGAACTTTGCGGGTGGGCCAAAATCGCATGGATCGCATTTTCACCGTCGTCCAGGATCAGTGGGAAACTGTGTAAATCCGGGCCGAGTAGTCAAAGGAAAGAAACTGCCAGGACATATGGGAAACCGTCGCCGAACAACGAAAGGTGTTGAGATATTACGAGTCGATGCAGAGAAGAACCTACTGGTCCTCAGAGGAGCAGTTCCAGGTCCACGTGGCGGCATGTTGAAATTGACAAAGAAGAGTCATGGTTGAAGCAAGATTGTATAGCCTTGATGAAGCGACGGAACCGAAAACGGTAGAACTGGATGAGATGATTTTTGATGCGAAGGTTAATTCAGATCTTCTGTATCGAGCTGTCCGTACGCAGCTGCTAGGTCGGCGCCAGGGGACAAGCTCTACAAAGACGCGTGGGGAAGCCAGGGGAGGTGGCCGTAAGCCCTGGCGACAGAAAGGGACAGGCCGTGCTCGCGCAGGAAGCCGTCGTTCTCCGTTGTGGGTAGGTGGTGGAATCACTTTTGGCCCGAAACCGCGTTCTTACGACGTAAAATTGCCCAAGAAAATGCGCCGAGGGGCGCTTATCTCCGCGCTATCTGATCGGGCTGGTGATGGGAAAGTTACTTTGCTTGGTGAGATAGCGTTTAAGAAGCCCACAACCAAAGGGGCTATTTCCTTATTGAACCGGCTAGGAATAAGTCCTACAGCACTGGTGATTGTTAGCGCGAGTGAGTATAATCGTGCGGTTAGAAAATCCTTTTCTAATCTCGTAGGAATAAAATGTCTGCCAGCGGGGGGATTGAACGTCTACGACATTCTGCGACATGATGAGCTTATGCTTACTTTGTCGGCACTTAAGGAAGTGAGGGAGAGGTTTCGAGATGGGTAAGTTGCTTCATCCTGAGGATATTATTCTAGCCCCCCTCTTAACGGAAGAGACGTGGGGAATGATGGAAAAGAACAAGTATACTTTTCGGGTTGCTCTTGGTGTGAATAAAGTGCAGATTCGTAAAGCAGTTGAAGAGATATTCAAGGTGAAAGTGAACAAGGTTTGGACGGCTAATGTAAAGAGCAAGCCCCGCCGAGAGCGGTTAAACCAGATGCATGGACATACATCGCGTTGGCACAAAGCGATTGTACAGTTGGCGCCTGGTGACAGAATTGATGTAATGGGGTGATGGTAGACGATGTCGCCAAAGAGAGTTAGTCCAACATCTCCAGGACGACGGCACGCAGATTTGCCTGATTATGGAGAGCTGTCGGGAACAGCTCCTGAAAGAAGCTTGTTGCGCCCAATACACAAGAAGGGTGGTAGAAACAAGCAGGGCAGGATTACTGTGCGCTCGCGAGGAGGAGGACACAAGCGTCGTTACCGAGTGATTGACTTTGGGCGTGCTAAGGATGGAGTCCCCGCGCGGGTTGTCTCACGTGAGTACGATCCGAATCGCTCCAGCTGGATTATGCTGCTTCACTATTCTGATGGCGAGAAACGCTATATTCTTGCCCCTTTCTCGCTTGAGGTAGGAGGCAAGGTAGAAGCGGGAGAGGAAGCGGAGATACGTGTAGGGAACGCGATGTCGTTAAGACGCATTCCCTTAGGGGCTATTGTTCACAATGTGGAGCTAACCCCGGGGAGCCGGGGGAAAGTCGCGCGGTCGGCAGGGACTTCTGCTAAAGTGATAGGTAAAGAAGGGAACAGGGTTCATATGCGTATGCCTTCTGGCGAAGTGAGGATTTTTGGCGCTGAGTGTCGGGCAACAATTGGCGAAGTATCGAATCCCGATCATAAGAATATTAAGCATGGAAAAGCTGGACGCGTACGTCATTTGGGACGTAGGCCAAAGGTACGTGGCGTTGCCATGAATCCTGTCGATCACCCTCACGGTGGCGGAGAAGGAAGGGCGCATGTAGGACGGCCACAAGTGTCGCGGACGGGGAAGCTAGCTAAAGGTGGTCGCACTCGCAAGAAGAACAAGAGAAGCAATGCTTGTATTGTGCGCCGTGCGGGGAAGGGAAGAAGGTAAGGAGAAAGGCTATGCCGAGAGCAACAAAGAAAGGCCCGTTTGTGTGTGAAAGCCTTCTGAAGAAGGTTCATAAGGCGAAACAAGGAGAACTGAAGGAAATCAAGACATGGTCAAGAGGTTCTATGATTACTCCTGAGATGGTAGGCCTGACAATCAAGGTGCATAATGGAAGAGTTCATACCCCTGTCTATATTGTGGAGAACATGGTAGGCCATAAGCTGGGAGAATTTTCTCCCACGCGAGTGTTTCGAGCACATGGTGGAATGAAGAAGAAGAGATCGCCAGGATTAACTTAAGAGGTTGACATGGAAGCAAGAGCGGTAGCTGACTTGATACGAATATCTCCTCGCAAGGTAAGGCTAGTGATTGATACCATCCGTGGGAAGAACGTGAATGCGGCGTTACGTGTTGTATCACTCTGCAACAAGAAAGCTGCAAGGCCCATTCGCAAGACATTGGAATCAGCAATAGCCAACGCGGAGAACAATTATGATGTCGATGTTGATCAGCTGTGTGTGGTAGGAGCCTATGTTGATATGAGAAAACCATTGCGTCGCTTGAAACCAAGGGCGATGGGCCGAGCAGATATTATCCGCCGACCGATGAGCCGTATTACAGTTATTGTAAGCGACGAGAGGAGTCAATAATGGGGCAAAAGGTTCATCCGATTGGGTTCCGTGTAGGGGTAAATAGAAAATGGGTTTCCAATTGGTATAACCCTAAGCTTGCCCCGGAATATATCTGTGAAGACAAGCACATCCGTGACCTTATCGCAGAACGATATCGCAAAGCGGCAGTTGCCGAGGTGAATATCGAGCGCTCTAAGGAGGATAGGGTATCTATCATTATTCGTTCAGCTCGGCCGGGAATAATCATCGGGCGTGGCGGAAGCGAGATCGGAAAGCTGCAGGCCGATCTGGAGAGGCTTACTAATAGAAAAGTGAAGGTGTCGATCAAGGAAGTTACCCATCCTGATTTGGAGGCAAGTCTAGTATCTCAGCAAGTAGCAATGCAGATTGAGACCCGAATTGCTCCTGCACGTGCAATGAAAGAGGTGATTCGTCGAGTAATGGGGTCTGGGGCAGCCGGTGTAAAGATAAAAGCGAGTGGCCGACTTGGTGGCGCGGAGATTGCCCGCTCAATGACGATGATGAGAGGACGAGTTCCTCTGCAAACAATTCGAGCGGACATTGACTATGGTTTTACTGAAGCACGAACCAAGTACGGACATATAGGGGTCAAGGCCTGGGTATTTCGTGGAGACCACCCGACCCGCGCGAAGCAAAGAGGATAAGGTGAAATAGAAATGGCATTCTTATTTCCTAAGCGGACCAAGCATAGGAAGATGCATCGCGGGCGAACAAAGGGAAAAGCAACAAGGGGAAATGAGATTGCATTTGGCGACTATGGTATTCAAGCTCTTGCTCCAGCGTGGATTACTGGACGACAAATTGAGTCTTGCCGAACAACGATGAGCCGTCAGACACACCGTGATTCTAAGGTGTGGATCAGGATTTTTCCGGACAAAGCTATAACGAAGCATCCCACGGAAGCACGCATGGGGAAAGGAAAGGGAGCAGTGGATCATTGGGTAGCTGTGGTGAAACCGGGAAGGATCCTTTTCGAGATTGCAGGAGTGGATGAACTAGCCGCAAAGCGAGTGCATGAACTTGTCAGTCATAAGCTCCCGATTCCTACGCGACTGAAGAGGAAGATCGTGCTAGGGGGAGAGATATGAAAGCTATTGAGATAAGAGAACTTACAGTGGAGGAATTAGAGCACAAAGAGTCGGAGCTTAAGGGCAAGCTGTTGAACCTGCGCTTTCAGAAGGTAACAGGAGAGCTAGATAACATTGCCGAACTCGCAAAAACCCGCAAGGATATCGCACGAGTACTGACGATTAAGAGTGAGAAGATGCAGGAGGCAACGAGATGAGGAAGACAAAAATCGGGCGGGTAGTGAGCGATCGAATGGCGAAAACCATTGTAGTGAAAGTTGAAGAATGGCATGTTCATCCACGCTATCACAAACACATCCGTAAGCATGTCAAGTTCCACTCCCATGATGAAAGTGAGCTAGCATCAGTTGGCGATCTAGTGAAGATCGAGGAATGCCGTCCCCGTAGCCAGAAAAAGCGTTGGCGGCTGCTTGAAGTTATTGAAAAGGTGGAGGCGTAACCTTGATTCAGATGCAGACGCTATTAAGGGTCGCGGATAATTCTGGCGCGAAGCAAGTTAGGTGCATAGGTGTTTTGGGATCGTCGAACCGGCAAAGGGGCATGATTGGTGATATCATAGTCGGTTCGGTGCGCAAACGTCTTCCTACAAGTGACATAGAAAAGGGGCAGGTTGTTAGAGGTGTTATCGTACGTACGCGCAACGCATATCGACGAAAGGACGGAACTTATATTCGGTTTGATGACAACGCGATTGTGCTTATCAACGACCAGCAAGAACCAGTAGGAACCCGAGTGTTTGGACCAGTTCCGCGGGAGCTCAGAGAAAAGAAGATGATGCGGATTATCTCGTTGGCCCCCGAAGTGCTCTAAAGAGGAGCAGGTGATGCGAAAAGTACGTAAGGGAGATCGTGTGAAAGTTCTAAGCGGGAATGATCGCGGCAAGGAAGGCAAGATACTAGTGGTGTATCCCGACAAGCAAAGGATTATTGTAGAGAAAGTGCACATGATTACCAAACACCAGCGCCCTACCCAAAACTTGCGTGAGCCGGGGATTATCAAAAGAGAAGGAACAATTCACATATCCAATGCTCTTCTGGTTTGCCCGGAGTGTGGCATTCCAAGCAGGGTTGGGTTTCAGATAGTGAATGGTGAGAAGATGCGCCGTTGCAAGCAGTGCGGGGAGACGTTTAGATAGAAATGTTACGTGAGAGATTCAAGGAAGAGATTATCCCGCGATTGATGGAAGAGCTGGAGTTAGGCAATATGATGCGGACGCCACGCGTGGAGAAAGTGGTCGTCAATATGGGGATCTTGGCCAAGGACAACCCCAAGGTGCTTGAGGGAGCGGTGAGCAACTTGACGAAGATCACAGGGCAGAAGCCAGTTGTAACTAAGGCTCAGCACTCAATCGCCGATTTTCATCTGACTAAGGGTGAACCGATCGGTAGCAAGGTAACGCTCAGGCGCGAACGAGCTTATGAGTTCTTGAACAAGCTGTTTAACGTGGTCTTGCCAGGGATACGAGATTTCCGGGGCCTGTCAGCATCTTCTTTCGACGGGCGTGGAAACTATAGTCTTGGATTGAGCGAACAGCTAAGCTTTCCGGAGATTTCTTATGGAGAAGTTGTTTCAATGCAGGGAATGGATGTTACGATAGTTACTAGCGCGGGGAATGATCAAGAAGGCTACGCTTTATTGAAGGGGCTTGGGCTCCCATTCAAAGATTAGGAGGGTAGATGGCAAGAAAGGCGCTGATAATAAAGAGCAAGAGGAAGCCTAAATATGAAGTTAGAGTTTATAGCCGCTGTAGTTTGTGTGGGCGCTCTCATGGGTTCATCCGCGATTTTGGGATTTGTCGGCTCTGCTTTCGAAAGCTAGCTCATAAAGGTGAGATCCCTGGAGTAAAAAAAGCAAGCTTGTAGGAGGCAGGATGACAATAGAGAACCCAATTGCTGATATCTTGACGCGTATTCGAAACGCAAGCGCGAAGTTCCATCCCCAGGTTTTGGTGCCACACTCGAAAATAAAGGAGAAGATAGTCAGCATTCTCAAGCAAGAAGGATACATTAAGGGGTTTGATGTCGTAAATGGTGAGCATGCACCAATGTTGCGCATAGATCTAAAGTATGTGGGAGAGAGACGTCAGGCCACAAGGGCAATAACCGCACTCAGGCAGGTTAGTAAGCCAAGCCGTCGTGTTTACGTAAATACGGGTGAAGTACCGCAGACGCTTGGGGGATTGGGAATATGTATCCTGTCCACTTCACAGGGCGTTATGGCAGGACATGAGGCGAAAAAACGCGGCATTGGTGGCGAGGTTCTTTGTGAAATATGGTAAGGTGATACGAGATGTCTAAGGTGGGTAAGATCCCGGTTCAGATCCCAGAGGGTGTTAAGGTTGGAGTAAAGGGCGCAACCCTGTCGGTGGAGGGAAAACATGGTCGGCTTACACAAGCGTACAGGTCTGACAGAGTGAAGATTGCTGTAACTGATGATCAGGTAACGGTTACGAGAAAGGGCGAGGGAAAGGAATATCGCGCTTTTCATGGCTTATATCGGAGTCTTGTTGCCAACATGGTTTACGGTGTATCGCAGCGATGGGAGAAGGAGCTGTTGGTGAAGGGCCTTGGTTATCGGGCTCGGTTACAGGGCAAGAAGCTGATCCTTGATGTTGGTTATTCCCAGCCGGTAGAGTACGCCATTCCTGAGGGAGTAGAAATCGAAGTTGCTAGTCCAACCGAGATCAGTATCCGTGGAGTGGACAAACAGCTTGTAGGGCAAGTTGCGGCAAAGATTCGAGCGGTTCGCAAACCGGAACCATACAAAGGCAAGGGAATCAGATATAAGACCGAAGAAGTACACCTCAAGGCCGGCAAACTGGGAAGCGTTGGCGGTGTTGGGTTGGGTAAGGGATGACCAAGATGGCTGCATTCAACCGAAAAGCAGAGCGAGATAAACGGCACAAACGTATCCGAAAAAAGATTAGTGGAACAAGTGCGCGTCCTCGTTTGTGCGTCAGCAAGAGCCTCCGACACATCTATGTCCAGCTGATTGACGATGAAGGCGGAAAGACACTTGTGTCGGCATCAACTAACGGGAAGGAGTTACGAAAAGAGGGAGCAAGGAACAACATTCCTGGAGCGGAAAAGGTGGGGGCACTTCTTGCCAAGCGTACACTGGAGAAGGGAATCAAGACAGTAGTCTTCGATCGCGGTGGCTACCTATATCATGGTGTAGTTGCTGCGGTGGCTGATGGCTGCCGCAAGGGGGGCTTAAGGCTTTGACCACCACAAGGGAATTTGAGAATGAGATTATTGATATCAGACGCGTTAGCAAGGTCACAAAAGGTGGGCGAAACTTAAAGTTTAGAGTGACCATAGTTGTTGGTGACCGTGAAGGACGAGTAGGGGTTGGAGTGGGAAGTACCACTGAGATCCCCGGCGCTATTCAGCAGGCGATTAGAGATGCTGAGAAACACGTGATAACGGTTGGTTTGACCGGTGTAACGATTTCCCATGCAGTGATTGGGAAATTTAAAGCAGGGAAGGTTCTCTTAAAGCCTGCTTACCCTGGAACGGGAATAATTGCCGCGGTAACAGTGGGAGCTGTTTGCCGACTGGCGGGAATAGAGGACCTATTGACGAAGTGCCTGGGGACAACTAATCCTCTTACCTTAGCGCGGGCGGCGATCGATGGCTTATTGCAGCTGCGCAGTCGCCAGGAGGTTGAACGACTCCGGGGTGTGCCCGTTGCTGTGAGTGCGGAGGTTCGAGATGAGAATTGAGGACCTGCGTCCAACCAAAGGAAGTGTGCATCGACGGAAGCGCGTTGGCCGTGGTTACGGCTCGGGGCGGGGCGGACATGCAAGTGGTCGCGGGACAAAAGGGCAGAATTCACGTAGTGGAGGAGGAACACGCCTTGGCTATGAAGGAGGCCAGACTCCTGTGTGGATGCGTTTTCCCAAGCGAGGATTTAATAACTACGGGCGGATTAACTACCTGTGTGTCAATGTCGACACCTTAGAAGAGCGATTCCCGGCAAAGAGTAAGGTGACAATTGAACGGCTCCAGGAGTTGAGGATTATCAAGGGAAGAACCAGTAAGTTGAAGGTCCTTGGTCGAGGAGAACTCACTAAGCCTCTTACTGTATACGCTCATCGCTTCACTCAGGCAGCACAGAAGAAGATTGAAGAAGCTGGGGGAAAGGTTAAGGTGGTATAGCGATGTGGGAGAAGCTATCTCATCTATTCAAAGTTCCCGAGCTTCGTAAGAGAATCTTGTTTACATTAGGCGCCATAATCATCTTTCGATTGGGAACGCATATTCCTGTGCCTGGTGTGGATTCGGCATCACTCAAGGATTTCTTCGCTACACAGCGCGGCGGAATATTCGATTTCTTGAATATGTTTACCGGCGGAGCGCTACAGAGATTCTCTTTGTTTGCGCTTGGAGTTACTCCGTATATCAACGCGTCGATTATCTTCAGCCTTCTTACAGCCGTGATTCCCAAGTTAAAGGAGTTACAGCAGCAAGGCCGTGAAGGAAGGCGAAAGATTACTACGTATACCCGCTGGGCAACGCTTGGTCTTGCGACTGTCCAGGGTGCGGCAATGAGCATGCTTATCATAAACTGGGGGCTTGCTACTCCTGGGTTGTGGTTTTACCTCACTTCTATTGTTTCATTGACCACAGGGACTATCTTCTTGATGTGGCTTGGTGAAAGGATAACTGAAAACGGAATTGGCAATGGCATTAGTATGATTATCATGATTGGGATTCTTGCGCGTTTTCCCACCATGTTCTATAACGCTTACATTGAGATAAGCGCTGGAACAGTGAGTCCGTTTTGGGGAGCGGCGTTCGTGGTGCTGTTGGTTGCAGTGATTGCTGGGGTAACTATGATTCAGCAGGGGCAACGAAAGATCAGAATCCAGTACTCGAAGCGAACTGTTGGGCGACGTATTTACGGGGGACATACTTCCCATCTGCCGATTCGCGTGAACCAGGGCGGAGTAATCCCAATTATTTTTGCGTCAGCTCTTCTGACTGTGCCAATGACCGTTACGCAATGGGTACCTGCCCTTTCTTGGTTGGAGCCCTATATTCGTAATGGTAGCCCTGGTTACATATTGATATATGTTTTGTTGATTTTCTTTTTCACGTATTTCTACAGTTCAATTGTTTTCGATCCGAAGGATGTAGCGAAGAATGTGCGTGATTCAGGAGGGTTTATCCCAGGAGTGCGACCAGGGAAAGCAACGGAGACATACATATCGGATGTGCTTACCAGGTTGCTGTTAATCGGTGCGGTGTTCTTGGTTGGGATTGCTGTATTGCCGTATATATTCTCATCTGTGAGCGGAATGCAAAGTATCCTAATTGGCGGTACATCATTATTGATTGTAGTGGGGGTTGGGATAGACACGATCATGCAAGTTGAGGCTCACCTTGTGATGCGTCACTATGAGAGTTTGACTAAGGGTAGTGGGCTCCTAGGGAGGAGAGGCTAGTGGGTCGGAAGAGACTTGTGCTTCTCGGTCCTCCTGGAGCGGGAAAAGGGACGCAGGCTAAGATGATTGCTGTCAAAGCAGGCCTTGTGCACCTCTCTACTGGTGACATCCTTCGAGATGAGATTAGCCGTGGAAGTCAATTAGGGCAGGAAGCCAAGCAGTGGATGGATCGTGGCGATCTTGTGCCGGACAAGCTTATCACTGATATGGTCGAGGGGGAAATAAGCAAGGCTGATGGATTCATACTGGATGGTTTCCCGCGTACGATTACTCAGGCCAAGGCTCTTGAAGAAGTTACTCCAATAGATATCGCGATAAACATAGTGCTTTCTCGGGACGATGTAATAAAGCGGCTTTCATCGCGTCGCACCTGCCGTGATTGTGGAACAATATGCAATTCGCTATTCAGCCCCCCACGAGTGGATGGGCGCTGTGATATGTGCAATGGAGAGTTGTCACAGCGTAGTGATGATCATCCTGGCGTAATAAGGAAACGATTTGATGTGTATACTCGGCAGACTGCGCCGCTGATCGATCTGTACCGCAAACAAGGGACACTACAAGAGATTGACGGAAACTTGCCCCCAGAAGAAGTACTTGAGCGGATCATGGCTTTGTTAGTAAATGATTGTTCTGAAAACAGCTACTGAGATTGATATACTGCGTGCGAACGGGGCTATCCTGGCTTCAGTGCTCAATAGAGTATGTGAAGAGGTTTCAGTAGGACAAAATACCGGAGAACTGGATAGGTTAGCAGAGAGGCTCATACGGGAGTCCGGCAGTGAAGCTGCATTCAGAGGAATGTATGGATTTCCCGCAACAATCTGTACCTCAATTAATGAGGAGATTGTACACGGGATTCCATCATTGAAGCGACAATTGAAGAAAGGGGACATATTGTCGATTGATATTGGGCTCTATCGCAGTGGAATGTATGTGGATATGGCTACTACTGTTCCGGTTGGCGAGGTGGATGAGAAAGCGGCTAAACTAATGCAGGTGACCAAAGAGGCCTTGTGGCGAGGGATAGGAATGGTTAACATTGGTAATCGTTTGGCTGACGTTTCGCATGCAATCGGATCGTGCATTGAAGACGCGGGGCTGTATGTGGTTAGAGAATATACCGGCCATGGGATTGGCCGGGATTTGCATGAAGATCCGCAAATCCTGAATTACGGTGAGTCTGGACAGGGCCCACGGCTGCAGATTGGAATGGTTCTTGCCCTTGAGCCGATGGCCAAGACCGTTCCCGGTACAGTTGAGGTGCTTGCCGACAGCTGGACTGTTGTAACGGATCAAGGCGCGCTAGCAGCTCATTTTGAGCATACTGTGGCGTTAACAAAGAATGGCGTTGAAGTTCTGACGCGAGGAGGCGTATAAAGACGTAGTGGCTAGAGCAAACGTGCACAATCAAAAAAAAGCGGACGTAATCCGTCAACGTGGCGAGGTTGTTGAAAGCCTACCGAACTCGATGTTTCGGGTAAAGCTGAATAACAACTATGTTGTATTGTGCCATATTTCGGGACGGATGCGGAAGCATTATATACGCATCTTGACAGGGGACCACGTGACAGTTGAGTTTTCGCCGTACGACGTGACAAAGGGACGCATTGTGTACCGAGAGAGCTAACCGCGACGTTTGTGTCGATATGAAAGTCAGAAGCTCGGTAAAACCGATTTGTGCTAAGTGTAAGGTGATCCGCCGAAACGGGCGAGTTATGGTTATATGCCAGAATGCTAAGCATAAGCAGAGACAAGGGTAGGGGGATATATGGCGCGAATAGCAGGGGTTAATCTACCCAATAACAAACGGATTGAGTTTGGGCTTACGTATATTTTTGGTGTTGGGCGCTCGCGCGCAGCTGAGATAATTGAGCGGGCAGGTGTTTCACCAGATATACACGCCAAGGATCTAACGGAGAAAGAGATAGCTAGTTTGCGTCATGAAGTGGAACAGCACATTGTTGAGGGTGACCTGCGGCGCCGAATCTTTGGGAATATTCAGCGATTAAAGGATATTAACTCCTATTGTGGGATTCGCCATAAGAGACGGCTTCCGGTTCGTGGACAGCAGACCAAGTCTAATGCGCGAACGTGGAAGGGGCCTCGGGCAGCTAAAGCGGGAAAGAAGAGGTAGGGATGGCGAAAAACATCAAGCTTGAACGGGCACAGATCCACGTACATGCAAGCTATAACAATACAATCATCACGCTGACTGATGTTGAAGGAAACCCGATTACCTGGAAGAGCCCAGGGACCGTTGGATATAAGGGGTCACGCAAAGGAACCCCATATGCGGCGCGAATAGCCGCAGAGGCATTGGTAAGGGAAATGAAGGAATATGGTGTTCAGTCGGCAGTTCTCATGATGAAGGGAGCTGGGTCAGGCCGTCAAGCTGTTATTCAAACCATGAAGGGCTCGGGCATACGGGTTAGTGAAGTAAGAAACGTCACACCGGTTTCCCATAGTAAGGGCAGTATTAAGGGGAGAAGATAATGGGTAGATACACAAACCCAAAATGCAGGCTGTGTAGGAGAGAAGGAGAGAAGCTTTTCTTAAAAGGGGACCGCTGTTATACGCGCAGCTGCGCACTGAGTGAAAATGCTTCCTTGCCGGGTGAGCGAGCAAAAAAACGTCGATCGCGCATGAGCCAGTACAGAGTACAATTGCGGGAAAAGCAGAAGGTTCGACGAATCTATGGAGTTGGCGAGCGACAGTTTCGTAACTATCTGGAACAGGCAAAGCGCAAGAAAGGAATAACGGGTGATATTTTGCTTGCCATACTTGAGAAGCGCCTGGACAATATTGTTTATCGGTGTGGTTTCGCCTCGTCGCGCGCGCAGGCACGTCAATTGATCGTACATGGCCACTTCGGACGCAATGGGCGGAGTCTGGATATTCCCTCCACAATATTGGATGAGGGTGATACGATTGCTGTTAAGAAAGGGCGACGTGATCGAGTAAAAGACATAGTAGAGGCAAACAAAGAACGGCAGATCCCCAATTGGATGGAAAAGAATCTAGAGGCAATGGAGTGCCAAATGGTTGCTCCTCCCAATGTGGAGGAAATCGGATATACCATTGCAACGAACCTGATTGTAGAATTTTATTCTCGCTAGGAGGTTATTGCATGGATGAATTGATCTTCCCGGAAGGGATAGATGTTAAAGAACTCGCTGCTACGCGAGGAAGAATTGCTATCCAGCCTCTTGAGCGTGGACATGGCACTACTCTGGGGAATGCACTTAGAAGAATTCTCCTGTCTTCTATTCCAGGAGCTGCTGTGGTACGAGTAAATCTTGCTAGTGTGTACCACGAGTATGATACAATCGAGGGGATTAAAGAGAGTGTACTAGAGATTATTCTGAACCTTAAGGGGCTTTCCTTACGCCTGCATGACGATGAATTGAAACGACTTACAATTGAGAAACAAGGTCCGTGTGAAGTGAAAGCTGCGGATATTGATCTGCCTCTAGGAGTTGAGATTGCCAACCCCGAGTTACACATCGCTACGCTGAACGAGCACGGTAGACTGGAAATGGAGCTAGAAGTAGAGTCAGGGTTTGGTTACCGCTCTGCGGAAATGAACAGGCTAGAAGAAGCATCTTTGGCTGTAATTCCTATTGATTCTGACTTTTCCCCTGTAAGACAAGTGAGCTTTGCCATTGAAGGGACACGGGTGGGCGGAAGTACTGGATATGAGCAATTAAACCTTGATGTAACAACAGATGGGGGGATTAAGCCGGAGGAGGCGCTGTCTGAAGCGGCATCTATCCTGCGCCGATACCTTGATCTGTTTAGCGATTTTGGCGAGCATCCGTTTGGTATTGCCAAGGTGGGAGCGGAGGAGGAAATTGACACTCTGAGTGCTTCCCTGGAAGAGCTGGAGATCGATCGACGTTCGTGCAATCTTCTAAAAGAAGCGGAAATCACTACTCTGAGCGAGCTTATCTCTCGGCCACGCGAGGAGTTGCTCGATATTCACGGTTTTGGCGCTAAGTCCTTAGCAAAAGTTGAGGATCGTCTAAGGGAGTTGGGCTACGCGCTAGGAGATGAGGTCAACGCAAGAGATGAGGCATAAGCGAAAGGTTAAGAAAATGGGTATGGTGACAAGGAGTCAGAGACAGAGTGTCCTGGCAAACATGGCTAAGGCGCTAGTGTTGTACGACAAGGTGGATACAACACTTGCGCGAGCGAAGGCGGCGCAGCGATATGCAGAGCGTCTTGTTACGTTGGGGCGACGGGGAGATCTGCATGCGCGACGAATAGCGTTTTCCCGGCTGCAGGATAAACCAACCGTAGATAAGTTGTTCGGTGAGATAGCTGAGCGTTATGAGAGCCGAGCAGGCGGGTACACTCGTGTGGTGAGACTTGGTCCGCGCAAAGGAGACGGCGCTGAACAAGCTCGATTGATGTTCGTATAGTCTTCGATACCAACACTGCATTCGTATTTCCGCAATGTCTTAATGCCAATCTGCTTCTTAATTAGGGGAGCCTAAGCGTTTTAGCATATCTATTGTCATAGATGGCAAGTCAAAGGTAGGTTGCCATCCCCATTCCTTGCGGGCAGCGCTATCATCAATTCTTTTCGGCCATGAATCAGCGATCGCCTGCCTGAAATCAGGCTCGTAATTACAGGCGAAATCAGGGATCCACTTCTTGATCTCAGAGGCCAATTCCTTGGCAGAGAAACTCATTCCCGCCAGGTTATAATCGCAGTGGTGTTTAAGTGAGGATAGATCTGCTTCCATCAGTTGGATACTTGCCTTGATGCAATCCGGCATATACATCATTGGGAGGACGGTGTCTTCGCGCACAAAACAAGTATACCGCCTGTCCTCAATGGCGGCGTAGAAAATCTGTACCGCGTAATCCGTTGTACCACCTCCTGGGAGGGTCTCGCTAGAGATGATCCCCGGGTAACGCAATCCGCGTACGTCCAAGCCAAGCCGTTCGCAGTAGTAGTTGCCTAGAAGCTCTCCTGCAACCTTTGTCACTCCATAGATCGTTGTTGGGCGAAGTGTGGTCTCCTGTGGAGCGCTATTTCTGGGCGTCTCTGGGCCGAAAACAGCAATTGAACTTGGGACAAAGACTCTCTTCACATCATGTTGTCTTGCAGTTTCGAGGATGTTGTGCAACCCGTTGATGTTCACATTCCAGGCGAGTTGCGGTTTCTGTTCACCTACAACCGAAAGGATTGCGGCCAAGTGGTAAATCGTGTTTATCTTATGCCGCTTTATGACTCGTTCGATTTCATCTCGAATGGTGACATCAATAATCTCGAACGGTCCACTGGTACGTAGGGCATCATCCGGTTTCGTCCGGTGTCCGGCGGCGATGACATTGTCATTCCCGTATCGTCTACGTAGTTCCATCGTGAGCTCGGATCCAACTTGACCGACTGCACCCGTTACCAAGACCTTCACAGTATTGTTCTGTGTCAATTTATCGCTCCTTTTGTTGTTAGACCAAACATGAATTGTACAAAAAGACAAGGAAATGGACAAAGTGTGTAGGCAGTAGTGACTGGGAATGAGCCCGTTCTTTGAATAGAATAGGGACTGTTCAAGCGCG
>DAOVAR010000020.1 GCA_030670905.1 Candidatus Bipolaricaulota bacterium | reverse complement strand
CTGTTTTCCGACGCTACGAACGGTCTGACTACTGATCACTGTCTACTGAGAACTGATAACTTTCTTTTCCTGTTTTCCTCTGCGTCCTCTGCGATCTCTGCGGTTAGGTAGTGTCTTAAGCTAGAGGTACCGTTTTGAAGGTCATTCGATGAATCGGCGAAGGACCAACCTCACGAAGCGCTGCAAGGTGGACATGTGTTCCGTAGCCCTTGTTCTTGGCAAACTCGTAGCGCGGGAAGTAAGCAGCGGATCGGGTCATCATCCGATCGCGGGTTACCTTGGCTAGAATCGAAGCGGCCGCGATCCGTAAAGACTTTGAATCGCCACACGTGAAAGAGAGCTCAGGGGGTGTAGTAGGAGAGAGTTGAGTTATGGAAGGCTTGTTGAGGGAAAGGCCGCGGTCCAACAACAGAAGGTCAACTGAATTCCCCATGGACACGTACGCACGCGAGGCAGCGAGTGAACTAGCAGCTACGATTCCCATTCGATCGATCTCCTCTGAGCTAGCGGCTCCCACTCCGCAACAGAATGCCAAGAGAATTCTCCCAAACAGCTTCTCGCGCTTCTCGGGGGAAACTCGCTTGGAATCGTCCAGACCGCAAAGATAGTCGGTAATAGAAAGACCACTGGGTCTTGACCTAACGTTCCCAACACATCCAACGATCACTGGGCCGGCAAGAGCTCCGCGACCGGCTTCATCAAAGCCAGCAACTGTCAATGGTTTCTCGCTGGGAGGTGTAGTAGTTGTGTCGCTAGTTGCTATATCTGAGGGAACAATAGATGAGATGATTCGGTTGTCGAACGCGCACAGTTCAGCTACGCGAGCGGCTAAGTCACGGCAACTTCGCATAGCCACGCTGCATAATCCTTAGAAATGAAAATAACCGTTCATTGGGCCAAAACGAGACAATGGCCAAACGCGAAAGTAGGGCTCGCCAATAAAGGCATCTTCATCGACAAAACCCCAATAACGTGAGTCCCAGGAGTTCGAGGAATTATCCCCCAAAACGAATAACTTGCCCTCTGGAACAAGTGTTTCGTTTACTCCATAACGCATGCGCGGGTCATTCGAGTAGTAGTAGCGTTCAAATCGCTCACCAACTAATTTCTCCCCATCAACGCTCACGTCCCCTCCACTAATCTTTACGGTCTGTCCGCCAATGGCGATCAGACGCTTTACGTAGCGTAGGCGCCGCTCGCGGGTGACAACCCCAAGCGCGGCAAGGGAATCGACACCCAATTCCTTGGGGCCCAAATCGAGTTGAGCTGTTCCGCTGAGCCCAAGGAGGATCTGTTGCCCAGGCGCAAGAGAACCGACTATTTCGTCGCCCCCGGCAGCGGAGAACACCGGCTCTCGATTGATCGAAACTATTCTTCCTCCCACTTCAACCCCGACGCGTTGAGCAGGAGATCCATCTATTACCTTGTTTACCAATACTTCTTCTACGTGCCAGAAGACAATCACATCTCCAGGCTTAGGCGCTCGAAAGTAATAAGAAACCCTGTCAACATAGAACGAATCCTTGGGATCGATCGTGGGGATCATCGACCCGGTTGGCACACTCATGCGCACAGTAATGAAAACAATCACCAACAAAGCAAGCAGCCCAGCAATGGCAAGAATTTCTGTCCATTCCAAGATTTCACTTACCACTCGCCCTGGGTGCCAGCCAAAATGCCGTACTATCCTCAGTATTGGGACTGGTTTCTTCTGTTTCTTGTTCCTCTTTGTTTTCTTCCTCATCTAACGAATGCGCCGCAAACGCCGGAGAAAATATGGCCTTGCCTGACGTATGTGATTTGACTTCACCAGCTCAATCTTCTCTACTTTGGGGGAATGCAGCGGATAGATCCTTTCTACTCCAATTCCCGAAGAGATCTTACGCACAGTTATCATCTCACATGTGCCGCCACCGCTGCGCTTGAGCACGATCCCTTCAAATACCTGGATTCTCTCTTTTGTTCCTTCAGTAACTCGTTCATGCACTCGGATAATGTCCCCAGTAGAAAACTGTTCGATCTGTTGCTTTGTTTCCTGTTTCCCCACTATCCGTAGAATATCGTCCATTATTTCCTCCTAAGCGTTGTCTCCCGCCACACGATCAAGGGTGATCGCCACTGCCGCACGTACGGATAGATGATTAAATCCGCTTTCTCCCATAATCGGCGGCAGAACAAGATCGCAACTTTCAATCAGTTCATCAGCCATGCCCCAGCCGGTTCCAAATAAAATGTAGATCGGTCTTCCCTCACTGCGTAAAGCTCTCCTCAGCTCATCATACGAGATTGCCTGGCCTACATGAGCCTGTGCCGATGTAGCAACAAGGAGGGGAGCTGTTCCCTCCGTTGCGCTAATCCAATCGATCGACCCCTCAATATCCGGGAGAACGTCGACAATCTCTATTGCCTCACCGCGGTGGCTTTTCTCCACCGCCTGTTCTCCTTCACTCCAGAAACCACGAATTCGCCATGCTATCTCTCGTTGCGAAGGAAGCGGCGTGATTACAAAATAGCGCACAACTCCGTATGTCCGTGCTGTACGAGCAATATCGTGCACATCCATCGAGGTCGTCGCAGTAGCCACAATGTCTCCGCGACGATCGCGCATCGGAAAGTGCAACAGACCGATATACAGATTACCCACTGCTATTCCCCCTGTCAACATCCAGGCCTAGAAGATCCGGCCGGTTGCGCGCTGTCTTCTCCCAAGCCTTCCTGCTGCGAAATGCCTCGATCTTAGCATGATCGCCAGAAAGGAGAACCTCGGGAACCGAGAGCCCGCGAATGACAGGCGGACGCGTATACTGCGGAGGCCCGAGGTGATCCTTATTGAAGAAGGAATCCTTCTCCACCGATGCCAACTTCCCGACAACCCCGGGAATCATTCGCGCCACCGCTTCAATAACAACTGCTGCCGCGGTTTCCCCTCCTGTTAAAACGTAGTTGCCAATCGAAATCTCCTCGTCAACAAACGAAGTCACTCGCTCATCTACTCCCTCGTACCGACCGCACAACAACAGCAATCCATCAACCCCCGCCCAGCGCACCGCATCCGCCTGGCGAAATAGACGCCCCTGTGAAGAGAGAAGGATCACGTGCGTGTGTCCGTTTACTTCCCGCGTTATTGTCTCGATCCCTCTTATGAATGGCTCCGCTTGCATCACCATTCCTGGGCCACCCCCATAGGGACGATCGTCTACCATTCGATGAGGGTCACAAGAGAACTCACGCAAGTCATGAAGCCGCACATCAATTAGCCCTTTTGCCTGAGCCTGCGCAAGGATCCCCGCAGAAAAAAACCCGGAAAGAATCTCCGAAAAGATTGTCAGGATGTCAAACCTCATTGCGATCAATCGACAAGCTCGATTACAACCTCCCGTCCCAAACGAGCGCTCACCCCCGCTAGAAAAGTCCGTAGCGCGCTAATTGTACTTCCTCTCTTTCCGAGCAGCCTTCCGCGATCGTCTTCGCCTACGCGAAGGAAAAAGATGTCCACTTTCTCGGTCTCGATATGATCAATCAGGACAGCATCGGGGTCGCTGGTCAAAGAACGAACAAGAAACAGACACAGACGATACAGCACAGTTTCTCCCGTTAGCTCTTGCCGTGGCGGGCCTCATTCCAGGCAGTCATGACGCCAGCCCTAGAGAATATATCGCGCACAATCTTTGTTGGTTTGGCTCCTTCAAGAAGCCATTTCAGGGAAGCCTCTGAATCAATCTCAACGCTTGCCGGATTCGTCTTGGGATCGTAGTGCCCCAAATCGGCAATTACCTTGGCATCACGTGCTTTGCGCCCATCAAGCACAACTACCCGATAGGATGGTTGTCCTTTCCTGCCAACCCTCTTCAGTCTAATCTTTGCTGCCATAATCTCACCTCATTTTATTCATAGATACTAGACTAAATAGCCACTAACTTCATTAGTATTGCCAGAATGCCTGTCCATTGTTCTACGTAGATGGCCTTGTGTTCTTGGTTCCTAGTTCTCTAGTACCTAGTCCCTAGTACCTGGTCCCTAGTACCTGGTCTCTGGTCTCTGGTCTCTGGTCCCTAGTCCCTGGTACCTAGTACCTAGTATCTGGTCTCTGGTACGCTAGTACCTAATTCCCGCCATTCACTTTCATCGCGGCTGCAAGAACTCTGGTGGGAACCTACTCTTTCCTCGCCCAGTTCCCATAAACTTGATCGCCCGCTTGGCCTCTTTGAATCGGGACAAAATCGAATTGACATCACGCACTCTAGCTCCACTTCCGCGGGCAATCCTTTTCTTGCGACTACCGCCAATTATAGATGGATTAAGCCTTTCTTCCAAGGTCATGGATCGCAGTATCGCCAAAGCGCGGTCCAGTTCTTGTTCGTCAACATTGGCGCTCTCCTTAAGTTTCCCCCCTCCGGGAAGCTTCTCCAGAATCTGTGAAATAGGCCCCATCTTGCGCATCTCTTGAAGCTGATCATGAAAATCCTGTAGGGTGAAGCGATCCTTTCTAATCCGGTCCGCTATCTCCTCCGCCTTCTTCTGATCAATCGCGCCCTCAGCCTGTTCAATAAGAGAAAGCATGTCCCCCATTCCCAGTATGCGCTCCGCCATGCGCTTGGGATGAAACGCCTCGATCTCGGGAAGTTTTTCGCCTACCCCGACAAATTTAATCGGACATCCTGTTACTGCGCGAATGGAAAGCGCGGCTCCTCCTCGCGCGTCTCCATCCAGTTTGGTGAGTACTACACCCGAAAGGGAAAGCTTTTCATGGAAACTACTGGCAATGTTCACCGCTTCCTGGCCGGTCATGGCATCGGCGACAAGGAGGATCTCATCAGGGCTGGTTGCGTTCTTAAGCTGAACTAACTCGTTCATCATGCTCTGATCAATTTGTAGTCGACCGGCTGTATCAATAATCACCACATCGCACAGATTCTCTTCTGCCCAATCACGAGCACCGGTTACGATCTGCGCCGGGGAGCTTCCTTGTTCAAATACAGGTAGCTCTATCTCTTCTCCCAACTTCCTCAGTTGTTCCACCGCCGCGGGTCGGTACACATCTGCTGCCACTAGAACTGATTTCTTGCCTTCTTTCTTCAGGGTCAGCGCAAGCTTGGCCGCTGTAGTTGTCTTCCCGCAGCCCTGCAACCCCACGAGCATTATCACTGCCGGTTTATTGGTGAGCAAGAGGCCAATTCGTTCTTCGCCCATAAGCGCGGCAAGCTCATCGCGTATAACCTTAACTACTTGCTGGCCAGGGGTGAGGCTTTCTAGAACCTCGCTTCCTATGGCTCGATCATGTACGCTTGCTATCAGCTTTTTAGCAACCTTGTAATTTACGTCGGCTTCGAGCAGGGCAAGGCGAATTTCGCGCAGGGCTAAATCAACATCGGCCTCGGAGAGCTTTCCTTTCCCGCGCAAACGTGAGAGAATCGTATTCAACTTGCTAGAAAGAGAGTCAAACATTCGTACTCCTATGATCTGAGGAAGACACTTGGGAAAATCCGTAACAAATGGTAAATCGCGTTGATCAGCCAGTCAACCCTTCAGTCAAAAAGATCGGCCAGGAAATCTGTCCCCATTAGTCCTTGGCGGAATGAAGGATGAGAGATGATCTCTTGAAGCAACGAGCGAGTAGTAGTAACTCCCCGGACGCGGAATCGCTCAAGAGCAGTATACATCTTGATTCGTGCCTCTTCACGATTGTGCCCCCATACGATTATCTTAGCCAACAATGAGTCATAGTACGGGGTAACTTCCATCCCATTATAGATGTGCGTATCAAGCCGAACCCCGTTTCCAGTGGGAAGTTCTTGGATCTCAATTCGGCCACACGACGGAAGGAAGTCGTGGGCGGGATCCTCTGCGTTAATCCGGCACTCAATCGCGTGTCCACGGCAAGGAACCTCTTCCGGCCAATCCTCCAGAGAGTCACCGCTCGCCAGACTAAGTTGTTGCTTAACCAGGTTGACCTGCGTAACCATTTCACTTATTGAATGCTCAACCTGGATGCGCGCGTTCACCTCAATAAAGTAAAAGAAGCCCTCCACATCAACTACAAACTCCACTGTTCCAGCATTCTGATAGCCAATTGTTCGCGCGGCTGTAACCGCGGCTGAGCAAAGTTCTCGGCGTAGCTCAGGATCAAGACAAGGAGCGGCCGTTTCCTCAATCAACTTCTGGTGATGACGTTGAATAGAGCACTCTCTTTCTCCCAAGTGCACGATTTTTCCACAACTATCGGCAAGAATCTGCACCTCTATATGGCGTGGGTTTACAAGGGCGTGTTCCAGATAAAGGCTGGCATCTTCGCATGCCGCGCCAGCCTCATTGCCGGCGGCGCGAACAGCGTTTCTTAGTTCCTGCGGCTCGTTCACTAGGCGTATTCCCCGTCCACCCCCGCCAAAAACTGCCTTTACAAACAGCGGATAACCTACCTGCTCTGCCGCTATCTCCAGTTGGTCATCTTGCTCCGGAACCGCCGCGCCAGGAAGAACGGGCACACCAGCGGCAGCGACTACTTCCCTTGCGGTAAGTTTGTTTCCAACGAGTTCCATTACGTGATGATCCGGACCAACAAAAGTAATGCTGTGCCCTACACATACTTCAACAAAATGGGGATTCTCGGCGAGAAATCCATACCCTGGATGAATTGCTTCAGCCCCCGTCAACTCAGCAGCGCTAATTATGGCAGGAATACTCAGGTAGCTCTTCTTCTGATTGGCAGGGCCAATGCAAACCTTTTCACCGGCAAGCTTGAGATACGGCATTTCCCTATCGGCTTGCGAGAAAACTGCAACCGAGTCAAGGGAAAGCTCGCGGCAGGCCTCAATTACACGTAGAGCAATCTCTCCTCGATTGGCAATCAGTACTTTCCCCAGTGTCACGTTCTCTCAAACAGAAACAGCGGGTCTCCATATTCCGCCGTCTGTCCATCTTCAACCAGAATTCGCAGCAATCTCCCAGATTCTGTGGCATTGATCTCATTTAGCGCCTTCATTGCCTCTATAATGCATAAGGTGTCGCCAGGCTTAACCAAGGATCCTTCATCAACGAATGGCTCTTCTTCTGGTGAAGAACGACGGTAAAACGTTCCCACAAGGGGCGAGGTAAATATGAATTGATTCTTCTTTTCCTCTTCAACCTGTGATGAAACATCCCTGCCACGATTCTCCTTTCCAGAAACACTCTCCCTGCAGACGGTCATCCGCTTCTTTCCGTCACAAATAGTGATCTCTGTCAAATCTTCCGCTTTCAGTAATCGTATGACTCGCTCTAGCTCCTCGATATTCACCTCGCCTCCTTGGGTACCACATAATTCTATCTTAACCATGCTTTACTGTACAATGTCCTTGCAAGCAAAGAATAGCCTTCTATAATTAGGATATTGAGGTGAGCTTAACCGTGGCAATTGGCGCACAAGCTGCGCTGCTAGTCTTTTTTATTATTTGTTCTGCCTATTTCTCTAGCGCAGAAACCGCTATCACTTCTCTCGATGAAGGACGGTTAAGCTACCTGGTAAGCGTGCATAAGAAGAAGCGAAAAGCGTTTTCCGCTCTCCTTAAGGAGCCGAATAATCTTATCACCGCCCTACTCATCTTAAATAACCTGACCAATGTTGGGGCAAGTTCGCTGATGACACTAGTTGTGCTGCGGTTCTTTCCCAAGGGAATCCCAAATTATCAAGTAGGGTTACTGGCGACTGGTATCATGACTGTTTCTCTCCTTATATTCGGTGAGATTACCCCAAAGAACTTCGCCAAGAAGAACGCAGAGCGATACGCCCTAGCCACAATCAACCAAATCTACTTTTTCTCCCGCCTGCTGTGGCCGCTGATCGTTATGTTCCGTTGGTTAGCTTACGGAATCGTACGCTTGTTTGGAGAAGACCTTTCACAGGAAGAGCCAATGCCGGTTAGTGACGAACAGATTGAAACCCTGATCGATGCAAGCGAAGAACGTGGCCTCCTTGACGTGGAAGATGGAGAAATGATTCGCCGTATCCTTTCTTTCGACGAAATGACCGCCAATCAGGTGATGATCCCTCGACCTGACGTTCAACTGATCGAAGCGGAAACCCCCCTGGCAGAGGCAAGGGAAATAGTCATCAAAGATGGACACTCACGTTTCCCGGTATACGAACAGACACCAGATAATATTGTCGGCACACTATACGCGAAGGATCTGCTAGCGCCTGCCGCAGACTCCCACACTAGCCTGCGAGATATGCTGCGCCCGGTCTACTATACGCCAACAAGCAAGCCGATCAATGTTCTATTGAGGGAGTTCCAGCGGGAACGCGTACATATGGCGGTTGTAATAGACGAATTCAGCGGAATGGCCGGAATTATCACGCTAGAAGATATCCTTGAAGAGATCGTAGGAGAGATCGAAGATGAGTACGACCACCCAATAATGTTGGTCAAGCGCATCTCGCCCGATGAGGCGCTGATAGATGGAGATACCTCGATCCATCAGCTCAATCAAGCAATGGATCTTGATCTTCCGGAAGACAAAGGAGTAACCATCAATGGATTACTCTTTCACTTCCTCGCGGCGATGCCTAAGAACGGACAGCAAGTTACTATCGGTCCAGTGACAATCACTGTGGAAAGGGCAACGGAGCGAGAGAGTACCTCGGTAAGAGTGAAAACCAACAGGATGATTCAGGAAGGGGAAACAACAGGCAACGAGAAATAAGCAACCAAGGGCGCTTGAATTATCCTTACGGGTTGCGCTTAGGGAAAAGAATGAACAGCCCATTAAAAAACAAATTGATGGTACTTGTCCTGCTAATCATTGGGATCATTAGCATTATCGATCTCGCCGTTTCTGCTGCAGCAGCTTACTCAATCGACGTAACCTATGACCCGAAACAGAAGACCCTGGTTGGCGTAGAAGAAGTGACCTTCACAGCAGATTCCCCTACGGCTTATTTCTTCCTTCTCGCCAACCTAGGACAAGAGGAAAACCCCTTTTCCAGCAGCCGAACAATCGATGACCTCTATCCGCAGGGTTTTGAGCCAGCATCAACAACCATTGAAACAGTAGAGATGCTCCAGCCGCAAAGCGATAAGACGCTTTCATTTCGGCTCCTCTCGCTTCCGCACGCCATCCAGACCTTTTCCCTGCAACATACAGTCCTCGCGGTCGACCTTCCCGTAGAACAGAACCGGACGATCACCTTACGAATACGTTTTTCTACGCGCATCCCAAGGACCACTGCCGGTGACCAGGGAATCGAACGAGAGATTCTTACTTGGCGCTTTGGATGGTACCCGCTGCTTGCTCATGACCAACCGCGCTGGAACGAGCAAAACAAAATACTATCCTCTGAATCAGCGGAGGGATTCCCTTTTGAATTCCCTGTCGCTGATTACTCAGTGACGATCGCCCTTCCAGCGAGTTACACGCTTGTCTGTGGAAGCGACCATATCATAGAGATCGAACCCAAGGCGGAGAACTTCAAGCGCTACGTTGCATGGAATGATTCCCCTACTCGTACGTTTGCTATCACTATCGGTCGCAACTATGAGTACTTCGCACTCAAAGACTTTCCAATACCAATAAAGGTCTTCTTTCTCCCCGGCCATGAAGAAACGGCACGCCTTTTTTCCACGTACGCAATAGATATCTTGGCGGACTATCAACAGAGATTTGGCCCTTATCCGCACTCCTCTCTTACTATTGTAGAGAATCCCAACCGCTATGGCCTGTCTATGGCTGCAGATGGTATCGTTTGGCTATCCGATCTGTTCTTCAGCCATCGCAATGTAACCGTGCCGGGAGTCCTGAATCGTTTCTGCGAGTTCACGCTGGCTCATGAGATCGCCCACCAATGGTGGGGCCTTAGTGTGGGAGTAGACCTAAACGCGCAAAATTGGCTCTCCGAAGGAATGGCCCAGTACTTGGCAGTAAGCTATTTTGAACGCCAGCATGGTGAATTTGGGCCAAACATCTTTGTTTTGAAACAAGACGGCATTCTAGAGAATGTCGTACGCTCACAATTTGGCTTTCTCAACCTGAGGGAACACCAAATAGAGCTTCCCTACATCATGAACTATGAGTATGGTTTCGACGAGGCAATCATAAAGCCTGCATCAGAGGTCCGTTACGAAAACGCCTCGGTCATCAGGCTATACGATAAGGGATACCTGGTAGCGCGGACAATTGCCGCTGCCATGGGAAGAGAGAGATTCGAGATCGGGCTCCGCAACGCAGGGCTAGAGTTCCGGAACAAGATCATTGATGTAGACGAACTACGCATGGTACTTGAGAAGGAAGCAGGCTATTCCCTTGCATATTTGTTTGAAACCTGGCTGACAAGCCCGGGAGGCGTTGACTACACAGTGAAGATAGTCTCCCGCAAGCCGACGGAGATCGGCCATCAAACCACTGTACACGTAAGTCGTAGCGGAGGTGCCATACAACCAGTAGTAATCGAACTAGTCTTAGTCTCAGGAAATATGGTGCGCCGACAATGGGATGGGGTCACCAAATCAGCCACGCTAACTTTCGAAACAGAGGAAGTAGTGCACCGAGCAACAATCGATCCCGATCATCTGCTTCCTGACTACAACCGGTTGAATAACAACTCGCCCACAAAGTTGCTCACAGCAATAAGCGCTAGTACATTGCCGCTCGACGCCTATTTGATCCAACCTGACCTGGGATCGAACGGACTAAGTATTAGCTTCCTTGACCGGCTGCGCGTAACGATCGGTCAAGGAATAGTTTCTGCAAGTATCTGGGAGGGGCGCAACCACTATTCCTTTTTCTCGGCTGCCCTTAAGGAAGGAGAGGTCGTTGGAGCACTAGGCTACACGCTCACTTCTTTTTCTCAAGCAAAGACCGGTTCTCCTGGGATCTTCTGGCATCCCACGCGCACAATTACTCTGAGCGGGCACCGAATCGTCACCACCAAGGAACCATTCTCTTATTTGCACATTGGAGCAGCAGAATATGGGCCACCTGGAGACAATCGCGTAACTACATTCGCTCTCGATCTGAGTCCTGGCGCGGCAGGGAGGGCAACCCTTAGCGCGTTCAACGAAATTCGCCTCTTTCCTCGTATCTATCTTCAAGGAACTGTTACGTTGGGAACGGGGATTGGCAGAGTTCCTTCCCCTCTCCTGTTTGACCTTGAAGAACTCATAAGCTTTGGCAGGACGATCGGGGGTACCTGGTTCAAAGCAACGTTTCCAGGCGAGCATAAGCTCTATGGCCATCTCGCGGTAGAGTTTTCCTCACTTGTCAACGAGTCATATAATCTGGCAAACCTGATGATGCTTGACAAGCTGGGTGGGCGCGTCTTTGTCGCTGGCGGAACAAGCTGGACAAATTTCGATGAATTCGGTAAAACTACCCCCAAAGTAGAAGCTGGTATAGAGGGAATACTCGACCTTTCCGCAATTGGTGGCCTCCTGCCGATCAGGGTAACGGTTGGGTTCGCTACGCCAATCCTAGGAAACGGAGAAGGCGTCTTCTATCTTGAGCTTTTTATGGAATGATCCTAAGCGAGGTCAATAATGAAGGTACCATCCCGATGGCTGGCGGAATATGTAGACATAGACGTAACTGAAAGGTCGGTTCAACAACTTGCGAACCAACTAACTCTGGCCGGCATTGAAGTTGAAGGAATTATCCCTACTGGAGCATTGCGCGGTGCTGTAGTCGGACGTGTCGTCTCACACCGTCCTCACCCCAACTCTGGTCATCTCCTCCTGTGTGTTGTTGACACAGGCACTAGCCAAGCCCAGATTATATGTGGGGCCCTCAATGTAGTTGATGGTGCAACCGTTCCTGTAATCATGGTTGGAGGGAAGCTGCCTGGCGGTTTAGTAATAGAGGAGCGCAAGATTCGCGGAATTACGTCCCAGGGGATGATCTGTTCGAGAACTGAGCTAGGATTAGAAGAACATTCTGCTGGCATATGGAATTTCGATCCAAAGCTCAATCTGTCCCTTGGTGTAGATCTAGCCGAGCTTCTAGAATTCGAGGACTACATTCTCGATATCTCGGTAACCTCAAATCGCCCAGACTGCTTGGGAATCTACGGAATCGCCCGTGAGGTTGCCGCAATCACCGGAAAGGAACTACATCCGCCCTTGCTTACATTTGATGAGTCTTCCCCTCCAACAGGAGAGCAGTTTTCGGTTGAAGTGGAAGACGCAGCTGATACACCACGCTATACCGCATCCCTTATGAGCAATGTCACTGTCGGCTCTGCCCCGCCTCTCATGCAGCATCGTCTATCAAAAGCGGGAATGAGGCCGCTGGCTAATATAATAGATGTGACAAACTATGTCATGTTAGAGCTTGGCCATCCTTTACACGCATTCGATGCCGATTTGGTGAAAGACAAGATCATTGTTCGCCATGCCAAGAAGGGGGATTCTTTCTGTACCTTGGACAAGGTTGAGCGCAAGCTTGGGCCCGAAATCCTGATGATCAGTGATCCTGTTGGAGATCTGGCAATTGCTGGGGTAATGGGAGGGGAGCGAAGCGAAATCAGAAAAGAGACGACAAACGTTCTCCTAGAAGCAGCAACCTTCTCCCCAGCTATAATCCGCAAGACAACCAGATTTCTTGGCCTTCGCAGCGAAGCCTCGCAGCGCTTCGAGCGTGGCGTTGATCCTGAAAGCGTACCCATAGCAGCAAAGCGTGTGGCACACGTGCTACAGAAGATGACGGGGTGCTGTGTTCATCGCGGAATGGTTGATGTGTATCCGCGCAAACGGGCTTTGCGAACACTCACGCTCCGCCCCAACTACATCACTAGCCTCTTAGGTATTGAGATCAAGCACGCAGAAATGGCAGAGATTCTTACCCGATTAGGAATGAAGGTGAGCAAAAAAGGAGACAACCTGTTAGCGCAAGTCCCTTCCTTCCGTCCCGATCTCAATCGCGAGGTAGATTTGATTGAGGAGATTGGCCGAATCTATGGTTACAATCGGCTTCCTTCTACTCCGCCAGAGACAACGCTACAAATAGGGAAAAAGCCCCCTATGGAACTGTATAAGGACCAGATACGAGCCATCCTTACTGGGCTAGGGTTAGATGAAGCAGTAACGGATGGCTTTGACAAGAGGCAGTACAGGGAAGCCCTTGCGTTGCCGGTTGAAAACCTAGTGGAAATCAAGAACCCAATGACTGTTGGGCAACGAGCATTAAGGGGAAGTCTCCTTCCTGGACTTCTTTCTGTGGTTGAAACCAACTTGAAACGGGGCGTTGCGGGTGGGATGCTATTCGAGGTAGGCCGGGTATTCTCCAAGCCACGAAATGAACACGAGTCTCTCGCGGGTCTCCTGTTCGGCCGTACCGCACTTCCCCTTTCCGGTAGAAGGAATATTGACCTCTTGGCAGCAAAGGGAGTTATCCAGAATCTTCTAGCTTCCCTGAACGTGGGAGAGCCACGCTTTCTCACTAATGATATTCCAACCTTTCTCCATCCTGGGCGCGCGGCAAGAATCACGTTGGCAGGAGAAGAAATGGGACTGTTAGGCGAGCTCGCCCCCACCGTTTGCGACGATCTCTCCAGCAGCGCTACCTTGATCCTGTTTGAGATCGACATCGACAAGCTGCAGCGCTTGGGCAGAACTAAGCATCTATTCACGCCTCCTGGACGTTTCCCCGCCTCCAAACGAGACCTTTCTCTACTCGCCCCAATTAAGCTCCCTGAGGAAAAGATCCGCCAGGCAATCACATCCGAGAAACTGATTGACAGCGTCTTGCTCTACGACCTGTACCAGGGAGAGCAAGTCTCTGAACACGAGAAGAGCCTCACGTACGAAATCTCCTTGCGGGCGGGCGACCACACACTAACCGACCAAGAGGTAGACCGGAGTGTTCATCGTATCATGAAACGCTTGGCCAAGCTCGATGCTCGCCTGCGCGAATAGATGAATAAGACAATCATCGCTCACAGCTCGCTAGAAATGGAAGAGATCGGAATTGACCTTGCCAGTATGCTCACCGATGGGATAGTTGTTTCTCTAGTTGGGCCGCTTGGCGCGGGGAAAACAACCTTGGTCAAGGGAATTGCCAAAGGGCTCTTGATTACCGACATCGTTGTTTCTCCTAGCTATCTGCTCGCTCGTGATTACTATGGGCGGCTCGCCCTACATCATCTAGATGCCTACAGGATCAGCTCCCTGGGTGAGCTTGCCGAAGTAGGGCTCGACCAGCTTCTCCCGCCAGCGGAAGGAGTAACCGTAATTGAATGGCCCAATCGAATCGAAGGTATAGTTGAAATCAGCGATATCGTGATAAGAATAATCCTGCTTGAAGATGGTAAACGAGAAGTAGCAATCGCTAAGGAGTAAACCAAACTCCATCAATCTGGGCGTCACAAGCTGGACATCGATCCATTTGTAAACGGTTTTCTTTCACCAGAAACCCAATTCTCTTTATCAGCAATTCTCCGCAGGCAGGGCAATAAGTATGCTCTCCTTCACCAGGAACATTTCCTACATATACGTAACGCAGGCCAACCTCGTAGCCAATCTTTCGTGCTTGCTCAAGCGTAGCCACTGGAGTGGGAGAAAGGTCTGCAAGCTTATGCGCAGGACTAAAGCGGCTCACATGCCATGGAATCGTATCTGAAATACCAATGATCGCCTCAGCGATCCAACGAAGCGTCTCCGGGCTATCATTCATGCCCGGGATAACTAGGGTCGTCAGTTCCAGCCACACGCCAGCCCCAACAAACCGCTCGATCGAATGCAGCACTGGTCTCAGATTACCTCCCGCTATCTCACGATAGAACTTATCTGAGATCCCCTTGAGGTCAATATTGATGCCGTCAAGATAAGGAATGATCGCGTCAGCCGCTTCAGGGCTCATATAGCCATTTGAGATGAATACGTTTCGCAATCCTTCCTCATGCGCAAGACGCGCAATGTCGAGAGCATACTCAAAAAAGACAGTTGGCTCAGTATAGGTATAGGCAATGGTCTGGCAGCCTTCTTGCTTAGCTTCCCTAATAACCTCGCTGGGGGAAATATCGTCTCCCATCGAGATGATCTGTCCTGAGTGTTCTCGCGGGTACTGCGAAATATAATGATTCTGACAATTCAAGCAGGTGAAATTGCAGCCAACTGTACTAATTGAGTACGCGCGCGTGCCGGGCAGGAAATGAAACAATGGCTTCTTCTCAATTGGATCGACATCGCAGGCAACCGGCTTACCATAAACCAAGCTATAAAGCGTCCCTCTCTGGTTCTCGCGCACACCGCAGATCCCTCGCTTCCCTTCCTCAATCTGGCATCGATGTGAGCAAAGAAGGCAACGAATACGCTCTCGACTGAGTTTCTCATAAAGCATCGCTTCTTTCATCTGGTCGCACCTATTAATCATACTATATGCGGCAAGAAGAAGAAAAGAGCGGGTCACTCGCTTCCTTTTGCCAGAAGGTTACTTCTTGTACCATCTGTAGACGATATGTCATTGATACAACTAGAGCAGATAGATAAGTCTTTCGGCGCACAGCTCCTATTCTTGCCATCTTCGACCCAAGTCTCACGCGGAGATAAGATTGCCCTTATAGGAGACAACGGAACGGGGAAATCAACTCTCCTTGAAATCATCGCCGATATTCAGCAACCAACCTCGGGAAAGGTACATCGCGCAAGAAGTATGCGCATTGGATATCTGCCACAGCATGCGCGACTCAGATCAAATGGGACGCTCTACCAATCATTAGAGGAAGCATTCTCCGGCCTACTCGGCATGCAGGCAAAGCTTCGCCAGATGGAATCACAGATGACTGACACAAGCGATGCCGAGCTTCTTCATTCTTACGACAACCTTCTACACACATTTGGGCAACAGGGAGGATATACTGTTGATGCTAGGATCAAAGCCGCCCTCATCGGAGTCGGCTTCACGCCTGAATCATTCAGCAAACCAGTAGATCGATTATCCGGAGGAGAAGAAGCGCGTGCGGCGCTAGCTCGCGTACTGGTCGATCCCCCCGATCTTCTCCTATTAGATGAACCGACAAACCATTTAGATTTCTTGGCATTAGACTGGCTGGAGGAAACCCTTATTGCTTTCTCTGGCGCCATCATCCTGGTGTCGCATGATCGGCATCTTCTGGATCAGGTAGCAAACCGCGCCTGGGAGATTGCATTTGGTGAGCTGTTGTTCTATCGCGGTGGTTATACCAGATCTCGTGCCGCGCGCAAGGCCAAGCTTGCTCAACAACAGCAAGCCTACACCGAGCAGCAAGAATACATCAAGCTGCAAGAAGACTTCATCCGTCGACACCATGCTGGACAGAAACATCGTCAGGCAAAGGATCGAGAAAGAAAGCTGCAGCGGATAACAAAAGAATTGATTGCCCAGCCTCGGCAGTCAAAACACATGTCACTCACAATCCCCGTGAAGATTCCGAGTGGAAAACGAGTCCTGCAGACGAGAGGCCTACAAGCCGGCTTCACATCGGCTTTGTTCAGTTGCCCCGATTTCATACTCTACCGCGGAGAGAGAGTGGCAATTATCGGCCCAAACGGATGTGGAAAAACAACCCTCCTAGAAACGCTAGCCGGGAATATTGCTCCCTTTGCAGGCACTGTTCACATGGGGCACAAGGTAATACCGACAGGCTATGACCAACAGCAAGAAGGACTTTGCAGGAACGAAACTGTTCTCGATACGATCTTGGCTCATTCTTCCCTTACTATTGCCCAGGCGCGAGGGCTGCTTGGGCGCTTTCTGTTCAGCAAGGATGAAGTATCAAAACAGATGAAAACACTCTCGGGAGGAGAGCGGAGCCGGGTAGCTCTTGCCGTCCTTTCTCTAATGAAGGGAAATCTTCTGCTGCTTGATGAACCAACGAATCACCTTGACCTGGCAAGTCAAGAGGTTTTGGAAGCAACCCTCTTAGCGTACAAAGGAACTATCTTACTCGTGTCCCATGACCGCGCTCTGTTAAGGGCAGTCGCCACGCAGGTATGGGAAATTAAGCAAGGATGTTTGCGTGTTTTCTCGGGCGGGTATGCCCACTACAAAGAATACATCGCTACCAAGGCCACTCCCTCCCAGTCTAATCAGAAGAAACAGACAAGAGAATCAAGAAATATTCGGAAAGATCCAGAAACAACAACACGTAATAAATATCACCAGCAAAGACTTCTCCAGGACATCGAGCAACTTGAGAAAGAGATCGAACGCCTGGAGAAGGAGTTGAACAAGACCGAAAGAGGCCTTCTAATAGCCACCAATCATGCCGATACGGCAAAGGTCGCTGAGCTTGGATCAAGATACAAGGCACTCAAAGAAAGGCTTGACAGGTGCTGCGCGGACTGGGGGGAAGCCTCAGAAAAGGCCAAATCGCTTTAAGCTGTGAAGCAAACGCAGGGCCTACTAGAGAAGACAGTGACCAGTGATGGGTAATGAGTCCGTTGAGTTTGTTGAGTTCGTTGCGTTCGTTGAGTTGAAAACATAATCGGAAGCCGAGAAAAGGCGAGTCAAATAGTTAATTGGTTTATTTGGTTGAATGGGAAAGGCCAAAAACCGGTGATGCGTGACGGGTAACGTAGAACCACCATTACGCATCACTCATTACTGTTTCTCAACCTTGGGCCTTGGACGTTGGACCATGGTCTTCTCTACGGCCTTGCGAGAGGCTA
>DAOVAR010000037.1 GCA_030670905.1 Candidatus Bipolaricaulota bacterium | reverse complement strand
TAACGAACGCAGTATGTCGTAAAATGGTAAATGAAAGGCATAATATAAGTACGTCAATCACAGAGGCGAGCAACAGAGAAAACCTCTGAGACAAAGGCAAACCGCTCGAAAGGGCGGGGCGCAAAACAAGGGGCCTTACTCAAAAGGACAACGCAAGAGCTTTCAAATCCCAAATCGAAGCTCTAGGTCCTAGAGAAGGCAGCCCAGTTACCAAAAGGGGGCAACAAATGAAGAGACTCGCGGTGAGTTTGACGATGTTACTATTGGTTGCAGGGGTGGCGCTAATTGGCGTAGCAGCAACAACTTGCGACCAGACTGTAAGCTGTGAAGTTGCTACGATTCAAGTAATTTCGGTATCTACTAGCCCAGCAGCGCTTATAGTCAACTCGGCGACTCCTGGTTTCGAGCCAGACAGCGCCACAGATGCCACAACTACATATTCCATAACGGTAAACAAAACCAGCAAGATCACAGCTGAGATTGACACAGCCATGTCTACCGATATTACCCTTACGATTAACCTCGCCTCTACTGGGGGGATAAGTGCGGGTGATGTAGACATATCTAGTGCCACAACCACTCCTGTTGACGTTGTGACAGCGATACCCGCTGGCAGTAGAGATAGCGCTCAGACAATCACTTACACGCTTTCTGCACTGGCAAGCGCCGGCGTCATACCGCAGGCAGATAAGACAGTGACGCTTACAATTACCGATGCCTAGAGGAAGTGTTCAGGAACTACATCCGATGTGTTGCTTGCAGCTTGGGTGGGGGGGAGAGCCCCCTTGGCTAGTTTCTCACTGGCGAGGAGCAATGAGTAAAGTGCTCAGATATGCAGTGATAGGCCTGTTGGTGTTTTTCAGCTTTGCGGGTCAAAGCGGGTCAGCGACAGATATCAGTGTGATTGGCAGTTGGTCTGAAACCATCGATGAGAATGATCTGCTTGCAGGCGCAGGGACCGACCTTAAGAATTCTTACGAAAGCCCTGAGAATCAAGTTTCGATTACTATTTCAGGCACCACTGGCAGCTGGCGAGTAGATATTAAGAGGGTTGATGCGAACTGGCATGCTGACCTCTGTTTGTCTGTGAGAAGGACCGGTAGTGGTGTAGGGGGTAGCGTCTCTGGCGGAGATGCCTACATAGAAGTTACCGGTACCTACCAACCGTTCTTTACTGGGAGCGATGGTGTCTCGGGGATAACAGCGCAAGTCAAGCTAAGTGGAATCTCGATCCAAGTCCTGCCAGATAACTATAGCACAACAGTGTATTACACGGTGATAGACACGTAACGCGCCAGAACGTGTTTTCTCTCGATTATGGAGGAAGCCATGAACTATGTAAGTACCTTCTCGATCTCCCCAGTGCGAAGGCTAGAATGGATTGTTGTTTCCGTGGTTCTCATGTGTGCCTTCGTTGTCTCTTGCGCTAACGCGCAGATCTCGATAGAAGGCGGACTAACGCACGAGTTCGTAGTACAACCTGGGCAAACCTGCGCCGGACAGATCGTTGTCACCGGCAATACTGGGGCGCGCACCGAAATAGAGATAACCCAAACCGATTACTTGTTTCTTGCTGATGGGAGGAACACGTATGGAGAGCCTGGAACCATGGCTCGCTCCAACGCTAGCTGGATTAAGCTGTTCTTACCACTGGATACGCTTGCTCCAGGTGAGAGCCTTTCTATTCCATACACGATAGACGTGCCAGATGACCCATCCCTGGTCGGCACATACTGGAGCATGGTGATGGCAGCAGCTGTTCTCCCTCCCAGCGAGGCCGCGGCCGAAGGAGAAGTGGGCATTCAGCAGGTGGTACGCTACGGAATCCAAATCGTCACACATATCGGCGATAGCGGTGAGCGTAGGATTCGCATTGTAAACCCTCAGCTTCTTCGCAAAGATGAAGGGCCAGTTCTCCAGATCGACATCGAGAACACAGGTGAGCGATGGGTTAGACCCCTAGCTTGGTCCGAACTGTACGATGAGGAGGGCACTTCCGTTGGCCGCTTCGAATCCTTTCAGCAGCGCATCTTTCCCAACTGCTCAGTGCGGCATCGCTTTGTCCTCTCCGAGGTTCCTAGCGGGAAGTACGAAGTCTTAGTTGTGTTCGACAATGGGGACCAGTATGTGTGGGGCGCTCAGTACGCGCTTGATCTGCGAGATCTGTGAGCCACGCCAATACGACCCACCTTCCCGCAACAAGAAGGAACATTGAACTCCCTTAAACTCAGCATGCCGATTGCGGTTGTTGTGCTTTTCTTCACCGTTCCCGCTGCCTCTTATCCCTGGTCACCATATCTGTGATGACAAAGGCGATACTCACTCAACTTCTACCGCTTGCTGCCGTGCCTTGTATGGGATAGCTATTTGTTAAATATCTTACATTCTCACATAATAGATCGTATGAACTATGCAGCATGAACAGCTGGAGTGCTAAACTGTGATCAGCATGTGGAGCAAGAGAAAGAGCGTATGTCCAGCAGGGAGTCATGCCTTGCCCTAGAAGCGCGGCACAAAGAAGGTTTGCAGGGTTTCTCACAGTCTCTGTCGTCTTGCTGCTGTTGTGTGTCTCCGCCCAAGCGGCGATAATCATTGTGGAGTGCTTGTCTCCGCTTAGAACCCTTCCTCCGCGCGGGTTGACAACGTTGGCCTTCCGCGTGACAAACCTGCAAACAAGCACAGATAGCATTGAACTAGAACTGGCCCTGCCTGAAGAATTTACCGTTCTCGTATGCCACCCAAGTGTAACGCTTGCCTCTGGAGAAAATAGAGTCATGCTTGTGAGCCTGTTGGCTCACTCAACTGCACCGGCAGATAGCTATCGGGCTACGTTTCGTGCTACTAGCACAATTGAGCCTACTGAGTCTGCCGAAGCGTATGCCACGCTGACCATCGAGCGGAGGGTTGCTGTAAAGTTATCCGTTCCTCAGGGTGAACAGGCACAGCCCGGAAGTCAATTGACATACAAACTATCAATTGTCAATCATGGGAATCAATCAGGCGCCTTTCAACTGGAGGTGCAATCGCATTGGCACGCGGTACTTTCGCGGGACATAGTAGAGCTTACCGCCGGAAACAGGGCTGAAATTATTTTGACTGTTGATGTGCCAGACGGAGTAAGCCCTGGCGATAGCGACTACTGTCGTATTACGGTTCGCTCACAGAGCAATCCCACCGAAATCGCAACGGGCGAAATAAGAACGACAGTTAGCCCACCACCACCTGAAGCGGTAAGTGGAACACTCTTCCCTATCGTTCCCGGTGCACTGAGCACAACCACGACATGGTCAAAGGGAAGCGTTTCACTCAAAGGAAACGCCTGGATTGGGGGGACAATTGCCCCTGGGCAGGCTCTGTTTCTCGGTGGACAGTTCGATGTTGGCATTGCTGAGCACCTTGATCTCCAACAGGCGTGGATAAGCTATCGAGAGGCAGATCAAAGCATAGCAGTTAGCGGTATTTCTCTGGCCGTGCCCATATCTCTGGACAACGTAACTATTGATTACCAATACGCTCCATCAGATTACCCATATTTCCTGAAACTCCATCACGAAACAACAAAGAAATCACTCAACCTCTCCTGGATATGGGAGTACTCTTCTTTTGGCATGGATCTAACAGACAAAGGATGGAGGATTCGTTCTTCTCTCACTTCAAACACCGTCAAGATGGAGTTGACGGTTCAACAAAGCGGGTTCACCATTTTGGTTGTGCCTCCGGAATACAAGGGTCTTTCATGCACGGGGGTCTTGTCCCTGGATTCAGGGAAGACTGCAACCTTCCTATTTGCTTCCTACGGAGCCTTTGGCGGAAGCATAAATCTTGCTCGTTCCGAATCAACTACTGAGACGACTTCTGCCTTCTACTCTGGCGTTTCACTGGGAAGTAATGCGTACATGCGAGCAGCCTTGGAAATCAACGACAAAAAAGCAACAGATCTGGATACCGTTGATCTAAAGGCATTTTTCTCGTTTTCGTTCAGTATGTCCGGTCTGTCCAGTTGTCTCACTGCCAAATTCGAGAGTTCTCTAGACCGACTCACCAAGGCCAAATACGACACATTAGTTGTGCAAGGCGATACCTGCCTTAAGTTCAGTTCTGGATTGGCTATTTTCCTTGACACAACCCTATCCCAAGAACTTTGTGCGACAGGCGCCTCAACTAGCTTCTTTACTCTTGGCTTCAATCTGCCGTTTGGCGAGTATCCCTGGCGTGGCGCGCTCAGAGGCGAGATAGATGGCAGCGGGAACGGGACAGCCTCGTTGTCCATTTCAGAACAGGGGATCTCTCTTGGGCTTTCCGCAAGTTCATCAAGCATAGTCCTGTCCCTGGGATCAAGCTTCTATGCACCCTTGCCTCTCATCAGAACAGAGAGCCAGTTGGTCGGAAGCGTGTTCATAGATACCAATGGCAATCGTGAGCACGATGCAGGTGAAGGACTAATACCAGGACTGGTACTAGGCTTAGCAGGCACCCAGGCACTTACGGGTGAGCGAGGAAATTTCCGCTTCTTCCCGTTCTCCCCGGGGGATTACGTTCTGCGCATCCAAAACCTTCCATCTTGCTACGTTCCGCTCATCTTAATGCCTATCCCCATACACCTCGAAGCAGGGATAGTGAAAGAGGTTGCTATCCCCGTGATGCGCGGGGCAATGGTAACCGGGCAGCTGGCCGTCTCTTCTGAGAAACAGGTGGAAGCCCTATCAATTGAGGGAAGTGGGAGAGAAGCATCTGTTGTTGCGGGTGAAGGACTGCCCGGCATTCTGGTCAAGATTAGCGGTGATTACGGCACATATTATCAAGCCAGCAACGCGGATGGCCGCTTCCAGTTTGATCGCCTGCGTCCCGGACATTGGACAGTGAAGATCTATCCTGACAGGCTCCCACGCTACTACTACCTGGAGCAAGATACATTTGACTTCGATGTGGGTGCTGGCGAAGAGCGAGATATGCTGGTTAAGGTATTTGTTAAACGCCGCACTATTCTCCTACTTCACCAAGGGACACAGACCTTGCATGTCGAAGAAAATGAACAACGCAAGGAATAGCTGAGGGAGAGCGGCGCTTGGGCTAGCGATCGGCAGTGTGACCCAACTACTGCATGTTATCACTGGATCGGTGCGGTTCTCGAATAGCATGGTAAACAAATGCATACAGCTAGCCTTTCGCGTAAGAGATCTTAATCTTGACATGTTTTGTGCATATGCCTATAATGATCTTGTCCACCCAAATGGTCACAATAACCAGCGAGCATGGCAACCGCTTTGATTAAACAGCCACGGTTATTTGCGATCTGAGTTGAGCAATTGACAACATGAATCAATGGTTACCAAAGGAGAGCAAAATGACGATTTGTATTACATCAACTGGTCAGTCGCTTGATGCCCCCATCAATCCAAGTTTTGGACGGGCTCCCTATTTTTTGTTTGTCGATCCAGAGACAGAGACAGCACAAGCGGTAAAGAATACACCGGGCGCTCACGGAGCTGGCGTACAGGCGGCACAGATTGTTGCCAGTAATAAGGCGACCGTTGTGATCACTGGAAACGTTGGCCCGAACGCCTATCAAGGCCTTTCTGCCGCGAATATTGAGATCTACGTTGGAGCAAAGGGATCAGGAAGAGACGCGTTAGATGACTACAATGCTGGACGCCTCTCTCTTGCTCAAGGACCAACAGGCGCACCACATGGAGGAAGAAGATGACCAAGGTATGTGTCCCTACAGCAGCACATGGTGGACTGGATGATCTTGTTGGTGAGCACTTTGGCCGTGTTCCAACCTACACGATTTACGATTCTGAGACGGATACAGTAGAGATAATTGATAACACGTCCGAGCACGCCGGAGGAAGGGGTCTCCCCGGTGAGATTCTGTCAGCGCTTGGAATCGACGTACTTCTATGTAGTGGTCTTGGCCGGCGAGCAATCGGTATTCTAACTGGAAACGGAATCGAAGTCTGTGTTGGCGTAAATGGAACCGCGGGTGAGGCAATCGAAGCCTGGAAGAAGGGCAACCTTCCCAAAGCGTCTGAAGGGGATGCTTGCGAGAAACACGCTTTTCACGACCATCACTGATGCGTATCGCTATTGCCAGTGGAAAAGGGGGGACCGGCAAAACAACCGTTGCCGTCAACCTGGCCCTCTCGCTGGCAGCACATCAGTCGGTGCAGCTTGTGGACTGTGATGTGGAGGAACCGAACGATCATATCTTCCTGCACTTCAGAGCCGACCAAGTCCGTTCTGTGGGGAAGCTCCTTCCGCGGGTTGATGAGAATCTATGCACATATTGTGGAAAGTGCTCCGAGGCTTGTGAGTTCAAGGCAATTGCCATCATCGGAAACAAGATCCTCGTTTACAACGATCTTTGCCACGGATGTGGGCTGTGCACAATGGTTTGCCCAACTGGAGCGATAACGGAGATCTCGCATGAACTAGGAGTCATAGAATCAGGAGAAACAGATGGGTTTCAGTTTGCCCGCGGAGTGTTGAATATTGGAGAAGTAATGGCAACTCCAATCATCCATGAACTTAAGGATGAACTGGATCCGAATCACCTGGCCATACTTGACGCACCCCCGGGGACCGGTTGCCCCACCATCGCCGCGATTCACGGCGCCGACATCGCTCTCTTGGTGACCGAGTCGACCCCGTTTGGACTCCACGATCTCAGAGCAGCCGTGGGTGTCGCTCGCTCGCTCTCTGTTCCAGTAGCCGTGATCATAAACCGGTGCGGAATCGGGGACGACCGAGTAGCGAGCTACTGTGCAGCAGAAGGAATTCCAATAGTGTTGAGGATACCCTTTTCGCGCGAGATTGCCTCTCTTTACTCAAGAGGAATTCCATTTGTGAAAGAACTAGCAGAGTGGAGAGACCGATTCATTGTGCTGTATGAAGCGCTTAAGAAGGTGGCCACATCATGAAAAACATACTCTTCTTATCCGGAAAGGGAGGAACCGGGAAGACCTCGCTCGCCGGCGCATTCGCCGTCTTGACTGAACAGAAAGTTCTTGCCGACTGTGATGTTGACGCTGCTAACCTTCACCTTCTCCTCGGACCACAGATCGTGTCAGAGGGGGTATTTCAAGGGATCAAACTAGCTAGCAAAGACAAAGATAGGTGTACCGCGTGCGGTAAGTGTCGCGAGGTCTGTCGCTTCCGTGCCATTGACGAACAGTTCAATATTGATTCCTACATGTGTGAGGGGTGTGGTGCGTGTGCATACGTATGTCCGAGTGATGCCATCACTCTTTCTTTGGTTGATTGTGGCCGCTGGTATACCGCGACAACTCGCTTGGGACCACTTGCAGGCGCCGAGCTTTATCCTGGAGAAGAGACCTCGGGAAAGCTTGTTGCCATGGTCAAACAAAAGGCAATGAAACTCGCGGAAGAGGCAGAACTACAAACGTTACTGAGTGATGGTTCGCCGGGGATCGGTTGTCCGGTGATTGCCTCTGTCAGTGGCGTAAGCGTGGTGATTCTCGTTACCGAGCCAACCCTATCCGGCCTGCACGACCTTGAGCGTATCCTTGGAGTGGTGGAACACTTTGGCGTTCCTGCCTATCTAGTAATTAACAAGGCGGACCTGAATGCTACCATTTCAACACAGATCGAAGGCTTCGCCAAACGCAGAAAACTTGTAGTACTTGGCCGCATCCCCTACGACGACACAGTGACGAAGATGATGATACAAGGGAAGTGTGCAGTAGAGGACGGAGACAGCCGAGCCGGTGAAGCGATGCGAGACATCTTCAGCAGATTTACAGAGACTTTCAAGTGATTGCACCTTACGAAGCCTCAATAGCGCGGTTCTGTTCTAGGAAGCTGAGATTGATGGACAAGTCTTGTGGATGACTTGTCCCCGATCGCATAAGCCAAAGGCATAGGAGGATGCATAAATGAAAATCGGAATTATCATCTGTGATCGGTATCGTTCTTGTGGCGGAGGTAAGTGCTTCAGGGCAATGAGAGATCGAGTTGGGGGATTTGCACGCTATCCAAGTGATGAGCCACTGGAGATAGTTGGGTATTCCTCCTGCAATGGCTGTCCGGGTGGGAATGTGGAGTATGTGCCCGAGGAGATGGTGAAGAACGGTGCCAAGGTGATTCATCTTGCGACTGGATTAGTGGTTGGGTATCCGCCGTGTCCACGTCAGAACTACTTTGAACAATATATCGAGGAGAAATTCTGCTTACCTGTAGTGATCGGAACTCACCCCATCCCACAAAAGTACTACCTGGTACATAAGACGCTCCCGTCGTGGGAGGCCATGAAGAAAATGGAAGACCTTCTCGCAACAGAAGAAATCAGAAAAGCCTACGACTAAAGGCGTTCTGGGATAAAAAAAGTTCGTTGGGTTCGTATTAAGTAGCCGAAACCCGCAATACTAGCGGCTCTCTGCGCAAGATGATCCGATGCTCCGCAGCAGGTGTGAAATAGGACACCCCAACTGGAATTAAGCAAGCGCAAAGGAGCAAGGTGCAGAATGCCAAGCGCGGCCAGGAAGACTTGGTGAAGCTTCTTGTAGCAGTGGGTCAGAATGTTGGGCCAATTAAGGTGATAGTGGTCATCACCGTGAGTGTTGCGTTCTTTGTCCTGCGATAGATGCGCTCTCGCAATTTCCATAAGAGGGGATCGATGAGCTATAGTTATATGTTCAACTAATTCGGTAGAAGAAAAGGAGGGTTATTGTTCAAACTAAAGGTTTTGTTGTTTTTTGTCTTAGCGAGCGGAGTTATGTTTTCTGGCACATCCGCGCAACAATCGATCTCACTGGAGGAGGGTGTCAAACTCGGTCTTATTACCCTTATCAGTCGGGGCGGCTACTTCGGCAATCCGGTAAGCATTCTCTCTAGCGGTTCCAATACTCAGGACTACATTCTCGAGATGCGAAAGGGTGATGTTCTGCTCACTAAGGGCCCCGAAGTTCAGAACATGGTCATCAGTCGGGATCTTGACGTGCATCTCTTGGCGAACCAGAAAGTGAGAACTGAAGGTATGTGGACATTCTGTCTCGATTGGCGGATGTCCTCGCCCAGCGCTGGTACATACTTAGATATTGCGCCTTCGCTTACGGAGTGGCCATGTGATGAGGCGCAACAGCTACTGCGCCTCCTCGACGCGATCGACGCGAAAGAGGTCTGGGATAGTCCATACGCGCAGAACGCGATCTGGAACATTACCGATGATTACCGTATATACGATACCATGATTGGTGGGCTCGCGCCCTGGCTCCTCCGCAAGGCCGGTGTTGATATCATGGCGCGGTCAGACTTTCCCCATCTGTCGAATCCTGCTGCTCTTTTACCAGGGACGAGCTTTACTTTCCCTCCTGAGCTTCTCGGGACCGGTGATGTGCAGGTGACTCTCACGTGGGAGAATACAGCTGACCTTGATCTTCATGTCATCGATCCAGCGGGTGAAGATATCTGCTGGTGGAATGCCTCTTCCGAGAGTGGAGGGGAGGCGGACTGGGACGACTGGTGTAGCCCGATCTCAAGCGGTGGGCCCGAGAATATCTACTGGCCATATGCAGAGGCGCCTTCCG
>DAOVAR010000060.1 GCA_030670905.1 Candidatus Bipolaricaulota bacterium | reverse complement strand
CGACGCTACACAAGCTTTCAGCAATCAGTTATCAGGAAAGGAAGCTCTCAGCCGTCAGCTTTCAGCAAAGAGCTATCAGGAGGAAAGGCAGTCCTCAGTTTTCAGTAGTCAGTTCTCAGTTCGTCGACATCTGGATACCGGATCAAGTCCGGCATGACGGCATGACGCCACACATCGTCATTCCGGCGAACCCTGGATCGGGGTCCAGGGCAGGCGCCGGAATCCAGCGCAGTAGTAGCTCTACGTTAGTCATTACTGTCTTTCGACTCCTGACTCTCGACTCCCGACTGTCTTTCCCCTGCGTCCTCTGCGGTTAGGCAGTATTCTATCGCCAAGAGACCAGCTGGCGAAATCTCTGACTTCTCTTATACTCTTGTAGAATCAGGGGGTAAGTAATGGAATCAATTGATCTTCTACAACAACTTTCGGACGCCTTTGGCGTTGCCGGTTTCGAAGACGAGGTACGTGGACAGATCGAGACATTCATCTCTCCATATGTCGATGAACTGAGAACGGACACACTAGGAAACCTCATTGCCACGCGAAGAGGAAACAGCGATCTAACCCTCATGCTTGATGCACACATGGACGAAGTAGGATTCATGGTAAAATGGATCGACAACAATGGATACCTACGTTTTACTCCGCTTGGCGGATGGGATGAGAGGATCATCCCTGGTCATCGCGTAGAAATCCTTAGCCGTTCAGGAGAAAAGCATTGTGGTGTGATTGGTTCTGCTCCCCCCCACATTCTAACGGCGAAACAGCGCAAGGAGCCAATCCCCATAGAAAAGATGTTCATCGACGTAGGGGGTGGCTCGTCACAAGAAGTGGCCGACATGGGTCTCCGCATTGGCGATCCTCTTACAATCCACTATCCCTTCACTAAGCTTCGAGAAGGATACGTGACTGGAAAAGCGTTTGATGACCGAGTGGGCTGTGTGGCGATGATTCAGACAGCTTGCCAACTAGCAAGCGCTAATCTTAATGTAAACCTGGTCTTTGCCTTTGTGATTGGAGAAGAAGTAGGCCTGCGCGGAGCACGCACTGCCGCCTATCAGATAAACCCAGACCTTGCTCTCGCTCTAGAGGGAACTATCGGAGCGGACATGCCTGGAATTCCTGAAGAGAATCAGCCGGTGCGTCTTGGCCATGGCCCAGCAATAACAGTTGCTGATAGTGGAATCATCGTTTCGCCCAAGCTAATTAAGGCACTGGAACAAACCGCTGAGCGTGAGGCAATCCCGTATCAATACAAACTACCAACCTATGGAGGCACTGACGCCAGCGCGATTCACCTAACACGTGAAGGAATCATGGCTGGGGTTCTCTCAATTCCTTGTCGATTCATCCATTCACCGACCTCAACAGTACGTCTGAACGATCTGGAGAATACAATTCAGCTACTCACCCATTTCATCCAAGACCTTCCCGGTGCCCTCCTACAACAAAGAAGTTGATCCAAGATTCCCTTATCGGGGGACTTTCCCTACACACTAGCCCCCACTCGCTTAGCAGCAAGCTCCTCGCGCACAACATTCGCCAGGCGCCTGATTCCCTCGTCAATCTTCGCTTCGCTGTTCAACGAGAATGAAAGGCGCATCGCGTTCTCTCCCCCTCCATTGGGATAGAACTCGCTACCGGTCACATAGGCCACTTTGTTTTCGATTGCGCGTGGAAACATCTTTCCTGTGTCAATCTCATCAGGCAGACTTACCCATACGAACAAGCCGCCATCTGGATGAGTCCAAGTAATCCCTTCATTCTGTGGCATGTACCGCTCCAAAGCCGCAATCATCATGTCGCACTTCTTTCGGTAACATGCGCGAACCATTCTTAGGTGCTCATCCATCCCGTACTCCTTGATATAACGCGCCGCCATATGCTGCGTTAGCTTAGAGGTGCACAAGTCAGTTGCCTGCTTCATTCGTACAAGAACATCCATTAAGTCACTATCGGAGGCAAACAACACGCCGAGCCGCAGCCCAGCAGATAACACCTTGGAAAAGGTCATCAGAGTGATTACGCGACCATCAGTATCTAGGCTCCAGATCGTTGGGATCATTTCTCCGGCAAAACGCAGTTGGCTATATGGGCTATCCTCAATAACTAATAGCTCCTCTCGCCGAGCAATATCAAGCAAGCGCCCGCGTTTCTCAAGCGACATTGTGATTCCGGTCGGATTCTGAAAGTCAGGGATCACATAGATTGCTTTCACGGTCTTACCTTCCTGTCTGGCTACGGCAATCTGCTGTTCGAGAATGTCAAGGTTCATCCCATCTTCATCCATCGAGATTCCTATTCTTTCGGCTTGATATGAGCTGAATGTTTGAAGTGCCGCTAGATAGGTGGGCGCTTCGCAGAATATGACATCGCCTGGGTCCAGAAAAGCCTTAGATATTAGATCCAGTCCCTGCTGAGAAGCGCTAGTCACCAGAATCTGATCAACACTCAACCGTAGTCCAAGTGGCTGCAGCCACTCAACAACTGCGCGGCGCAAAGTCAAACTTCCTTCCGTCAAGCCATACTGAAGAACATTCTTGTGGTGCTCACGCAACTCATCGGCGGCGATCTCCGCCAACTCGTGATGCGGAAATGTTTCCGGAGCCGGAAGCCCGCCAGCAAACGAAATAATATCCGGTTCTTCGGTTAGTTTAAGCAACTCACGGATCGCAGAGCGTTTCGTAGCTGCTGCGCGTCTAGAGATGTGCTTCTTCATTCCCCTCCCCTTTCTCCAAATCGTCCTTATCTCCTAATGCTCCATATTCTATGGCTACTGGGAGAGCCTTGTCAAAAGAACAGCCGTTCAAAGACGGGAAGAAGGCTCGCGGAAGTGCAAATTCCAAGAAGTGCCCCACAGATGACGTCTAGAGGATAGTGTTCCTTCATGTAAACGCGGGACAGAGCAATCGTTCCAGCACCAAGGTAAATAGCAACTTGCGCCGCAAGCAAAGGATAGCAATGAGAAATCACAAAGGCGAGGCCGAAGGATATAGTAGCGTGACCGGAAGGAAACGAATACCTGTCAATGAATCGCGAACGTAAACCAAATGTAGTAAATACTGGACGAGGTCGAGCAAACAACAGCTTGAACAAACGGACGATGGCAATATTAATGATGGATATTCCACCCCCCACTAGTACGTAGCTCCTGTCTGCTGGCCCGCCAAACAAGATCAATCCCAGAGCTAACACTCCCCACAGATAACCATCGCCAAGGTAGGTGGCACCAGCAAGCAAAGGCGCAATGCGCCTCAGCGGCGTACTCTCGCTGACCGCATACAGTGCTTCTACGTCCCACCGCAAGATCCCATTAATAACAACATCCAGCCGATTAGTTGCACGAGCCCACGCGTTTATCATCGCCGTTTCTTTCCTCTTAAAGTCGGAAAAAGAATTACGTCACGGATGGACGAACAATCAGTCAGCAACATTGCCACCCGATCAACCCCAAACCCAATCCCGCCGGTCGGAGGCATTCCATGTTCTAAGGCGAACAGAAAATCCTCATCAATCTGCTGTGCCTCGTCATCTCCATCTTTTCTCCAACCTTCCTGTTGCTCAAATCGGCAGCGCTGATCAATGGGATCATTCAATTCAGTAAAAGCATTGGCCAACTCCATTCCACCGATGAAAAGCTCAAATCGCTCTGCTACTCCTTTCATACCCGTTTTCTTCTTGGCAAGTGGAGAGGTATCTACCGGGTAATCCTTGATAATCGTTGGCTGGATCAGCTTTGACTCAACAAATCTTTCAAACAACTGATCGATCAATTTTCCACGCGGTAACGCTGGAAGATCAATTCCTGCGCGTGTCGCGTCCGATAGAATCTCTTCAGCAGATCGATTAGCTACGGGAATCCCAGATTCATCTTCAACTGCTTCCTCCAGGTCTAGCTGTCGCCAGGGAGACTCAAGGTTAATCTCTTGTCCTTGATAATGAATCTTGAGGGAGCCAATCGCATCCATAGCGCTTCGTTGTATCAGTTCTTCGGCTAGAGACATCATCCCTTCATAGTCACTATACGCTTCATAGATCTCTAGGGTAGTAAACTCAGGGTGATGCTCGGTAGAAACACCTTCATTGCGGAAACTTTTTCCCAGCTCATATACTCGTTCCAATCCCCCAATCACAAGTCGTTTCAGATAGAGCTCGGGGGCAATACGTAGATACAAATCAATGTTAAGCGTGTTGTGGTGAGTAGTAAATGGCCGCGCCGTAGCTCCACCAGCCATCGGTTGCATGATTGGTGTTTCTACTTCAACAAACCCACGCTCATCCAGGAAGCGACGCATTGCCGCAACCATACGCGAGCGGCGGACAAATATATCACGTGCCCGTTCATTGGCAATCAAGTCAAGGGAACGATGACGATAGCGTAACTCCACATCCTTTAGGCCGTGCCATTTTTCGGGAAGTGGGCGGAGCGATTTGGCTAGAAGAGCCCAATTCGCGACATCAATCGTGAGCTCTCCCCTCTTAGTGCGAAACACTTCCCCACATACTTGGAGGAAATCCCCAATATCGTTGTCGCACAGGCTCTGATAGCCTATCACTTCCAAGGCGTCCAGGGTTGCATATACCTGTATCTCTCCTGTTTCATCCCGCAGGTCGAAGAACGAAGCCTTCCCCATTCGTCGAAACGCAACCACACGACCAGTAATCGTTGCCTGTTTACCACTTCTTTCTTCCGGCACAAGCCCAGAAAAGCCGGCAGTAACCTCTCCAATAGTATCTGTGCGAGCAACACGTGCCGGATAAGGATTGGTCCCTTGGCATCGCAAAGCGCGAAGTTTATTCAACTTTGCTTGCACCAGCGATTCGCTCATCGCTCTTTCTTGATCGCCAAAACTACAAACCGGACAGTGCCGCCTGGAAGTTCAACGGAGAGTTCATCCCCCTTCCGTCGACCCAACAAAGCGCTACCCACCGGGGAAGCGACTGAAATCTTTCCCTTTTCCAGATCAACCTCGGCCGTACTCACCAACGTAAATGACCCACTTTCGACAGAAACCAGATCCTGCAGGATGAAACTGGAGCCAATCACTATTTCTTCCCCTGATATCTCATCCTCGGGAATAATCTCTGCCGCTTCCAGAACCGCGGTAAGACGCCGCACTTCACGCTCATAATACTGCTGCTCGCTCTGTAGGTATATGTATTCCTTATTCTCCCGAAGATCTCCCCCGCTCAGCTTCGAGTGCTTCAGTTTCTGTGGAAGTGCTTCATACAGTATCTGATTAGCTTGTTCCAACTCTTGCTGCATGCGTTTGAATCCTTCCTCAGTAAGGAAAACCGTTTCACTAACCATTTGTCTCCTCCAGCCTACTGGCCGCCTTGAATTCCTCAATTAAGTGTCGCTCAATCTCGCCTAAACATTTCCCTTTGCACGTTTTCTGCGGTTGTACGATCATATCTACCTCAGAGAAAAGCAATGGATGTCGGCGAAATATCTCCCGGAGAAAGCGCTTCATCTTGTTTCTCTCCACTGCGTTTCCCCATCTCCGTGTTATTACGATCCCCATTCGGCCGAGGCATCCACTGGAGAGAAGGTAAAGGGAGAAGTA
>DAOVAR010000075.1 GCA_030670905.1 Candidatus Bipolaricaulota bacterium | reverse complement strand
CGATCCGGGGTGAGGGTGAGAAGGCAGTTGTTAGAAAAGTAAGAGGAAGGCGGGCCTGCTGCCCAAGCCCGTCTCCCCAGGGAAGAACCATTAGATGTTCTTACCGCATGACCTAAGGATAGACGCGAACAAGAAATCTTTTGGGGCAATGGTCGGAAATCCATGCACCAGTAGCGGCGTCTGCTGATCTCAATGGTTAAGAAAAGGAGCGCCAGGCGTCCTGTTATTCTGGGGGAGGTTGAGCAGCCCGCCAGTATTGCTGTACGGTTTCAATCAAGCGCTCAAAGTCTCTTGAGTCAACAGGTTTTGTCATGAAGCTTGCCGCCCCACTGTCATAGGCCTTTACCATGTCTTCTTCTCGTTCAGAGATGGTTAACACGATTACAGGAATGCGCCGCAATCGGTCATCACATTTGATCTTGTCTAATACCTCGAAGCCACTGATCTTGGGAAGGTTCAGATCGAGGAGTATCAAATCGGGGCGGGGAACATCGACAAACTTGTTCTTATGCGACAGAAAGTCGAGCGCTTCCTCTCCGTCACGAGCAAAATACAGATCACACTTGATATCACCTTTTCTCATCGCCCGTCTTATGATTGTTTCATCATCAGGATTATCTTCGACAACAAGAACCTTTATTCTTTTTGTCTTAAGCACTTTTCTTCACCTCTCTTCTCCCGGTTGCCTTGGGGATAGTAAAGTAGAATGTAGAGCCTTTTCCAACTTCTGAGGTTACCCAGATCTTGCCTTTATGTTCCTCTACGATCCGTTTGCAGATCGCGAGGCCTGCTCCGGTTCCTTCTTGGTCTTCCTTTGGGTTAAGTTTCTCGAATATGCCAAAAATCCGTTCTTGGTACCGAGATTCTATTCCTATTCCGTTGTCTTCCACGAAGAAGGTGTTCATTCCTCTGTTCCCCGATTCTTCCAAGTAACCGACGCGCACTGTGGGCAGGGCTTTATCATTGTACTTGATTGCGTTTACTATTAGATTACTAAACAGCTCTCTTATGCGGGTCTTACTTCCTACCGCGGCCGGCAAGTTGTCCGCAATCTGAAGGTTAACTCCTTTCAGGCGGACTTCAAGGTCCTGCCCCGTTTCTTCTAATAATCGCTGTATGTTGATCTGCTCGAACGAGCTAGTATCCATATGAACGCTGGACAGCTTGAGAAGGTCATTGATCAACGCGCGCATGCGGGCTGAAGACTTCTTCAGCGTTTTTAAGTAGCCTACGCCTTCCTCATCGAGTCGATCCGCGTAGTCTTCTAGCACAAATCCACTGAATGCTTCCACTGTGCGCAGCGGTTCCTTTAGGTCATGGGATACGACATGAGAGAATTCTTCCAGTTTCTCATTGCTCTGCTCGAGGCGTGTTGTCTTTTCCCGCAATCCATTTTCCAGTTGCTTGATTCTTGTAATGTCGATATAGTGATCTATGCGTCCACCGGTATAGCGCCTGGTTGCGATGGGGATCGATCGATATTCGAGACTTCTCCCTTTCCGTTTTGGCCCAGGACGCACGTGGCAGGCACATGAATCGATCTTCACACCCTTTTCGAACGCTTCCTTGACAGCTTGTTGGATATCTTTGCTGTCTTCAAACACGTCAGCGTACCGTGAAAGGGCACGCAATGCGTCAATTCCAATCAGACCATCGCGATCGATCCCGAAGAAACGTTCAATAGTCTTATTTGCCCACACGACTTGTCTCTTGCGATCAGTGATAATAATTCCTGAGTCCAGTGTGTCAATTGCGTCCTCAATTAGGTATCGATAAAGAGCTTCTGTTTCCATTAAGCGGCGTTCAAGCTCCACTCGCTGACGTAGATCACATGCTTCTACTACAGCCACCCTCTCTGTCGCTCGTGTCGCTCTTATTTCCACTGGAATTACTGCGCGTTTCTGCGAGATGAAACGAACCTTCACATCACGTATTTCTCCTCTCTCAAACAGCCGCGCAAGTTCAACCTTAATTGAAGACACGTCATCCGGATGCACATATTTGGCGAATTGTAGAGAGCGCTCGGATTGGTATCCAAGGGTATCGCGTGAGATTTCATTGCGTTTCAGTATGTTTCCGTCCTTGTCTATGAAGTGAATCATGTTAAGCGAGTTCTCGAAAACCTCGTTGCTATAGTCTCTATCCAGACTCTTTGCTCGCTGCCATTTTCCACGCCGGGCTTTCCTGGCGTTGTTCACTAATCCTATTCCTCCTCCGACCGCCAGGTTAGTTGCTAGAAATGTGAGTAGAAGCCCTGGCGTTCCCTGACTTCCCGTTAGTAGGAATGGTAGACCGATAAGCCAACTTGCGAGGGCAAGGACGAGCCCTCCTCTTAGCCCTAGGGAACTAGCTCCAATTGCCAATGGAATAGCACAGGCCACAACAATAAGGCCAAAAGGATGGTAACCCGAGAGGCGTAGAAGAACTATGGTGAGAATTGCGATTCCGTATGCGGCAACAACAATAATAACACGCTCAACCGCATTCGGCTTATCTGCTAAGTGCATACCGTCCTTGAGCAATGTTTCTGCTTCGTCAATAGGCACAAGTGCCCATGTCTACTGTAAAAGCGTGTCCATAGAAATGTAAGGACAGTAGTCACTTATTGGGGAGACCTTCTTCCCAATCTAGATAATTAAATTGGGTCTTGTAACTGTCGAAAAGGGTTCGATCATCTTTTGTAGATAGTCTTCTCTGAGGATGTCAATCTTGCGGCTTTCGATGGCAATGATTGCCCTGCTCTCGAGCTCGCTCAGTGTGCGAATGGCTGTCTTCGATGAGACGCCGGCCATCTCGGCTAGCTCGGTGCGGGACAGTTCCACTCCACTCTTTCCCAGATGCAGGATCAGCCGGGCGAGGCGCTCCTTGCTTGAGGAGTACGATCGCTCAGCCAACTTGTTCTGAAATGCCTTTAGTTCTTGAGAGAAGTTTTCGTACAGACGAAAAACAGTTCTTGGGTGGTGTTCAAGGAAGTAAAAGAAGTCGCCACGTTCAATAAAGCCAACCACTACGGGCTCAAGTGTTTTGGCATAGGCATTATGGCTTCCCTTATCAAACAGAGTAGTCTCGCCGAGGATTTCTCCTGGCCCGGCAATCTTTAGGATCTGGCTCTTTGCCCGCATGCTCCGTTTGACCAATTTGACCATGCCTTTAAAGACAAGGTAAAAGCCAAAAGCAGGTGCACCTTCCTGGAAAATGATCTCCCCGCGACCATAGTTAATCTTGCGTACAGCCTCTCGGAGTTTTTGTAGATCCTTGTCTCTGAGATCAGAGAAGATACGAAAGTCCTTAATCTCAATCATGCCTACCTCCATACTTGACGCTATTCGTCTGTCACCTTTTTCCACCCTTCTTATCACCCTAAACAAAGGGGCAATGGTCGTTATTGTAACACATGTTACTTAGGAAACCAAGAGATCGCAGAGGAAGGCAGTTATTAGGAAAAGAAGTTGTCAGTTTTCAGTAGACAGTTATCAGTTAAACACAAGAATACGTAGACCGTTCGTAGCGGCGGAACCTGTGTCCGACGTTGCGCAAACGCGACCCTGTTAAGGAGAAAGATAGTACTTAACCGCAGAGGACGCAGAGGACGCAGAGGAAGAAAGTTGAATAGTTGATTGGTTGACTAGTTAAAGAGGACAGGCCGAAAAGCGGTGAAGAGCTGAAAAACAGTGGCGAGTAACGTAGAGCCACGATTACGCTGGATTCCGGCGTTCGCCGGAATGACGATGCCTGCCCTGGACTCGATCCGGGGTGTGCCGTCTTGGCGTCATACCGTCATGCCGGACTTGATCCGGTATCCAGAGGATGGGCAGGATTCGTATACAGCCACTACTTGACTGGATTCCGGCGTTCGCCGGAATGACGACGCCTGCCGTCATGCCTGACTAGATGAGTCTACCTTGTGAAATCTTGTTCTGCTTTGTATTTAACAGGGCCTACCCCGTACTTGATACGGGGCATCCAGAGAGAAAATAGGGACAAAGGAAGTTGTCAGTTCTCAGTAGACAGTTATCAGAAAAAGCAGCCTGTCCCTGACGAGCCAGTCCGCTTTTTCTTTCAGGTCTTACTTATTTGACTGAAACCAGTGTTTCCAGGTACTCTCGAATATCGCCTAATCCGTAGGTTGTTTTGAGTAGCTTGTTATCCTCAAGCCACGCATCTTTTATGGTATCGTCCCTTCGGATTTCAATGTCGTTGAATCCAAGACTTG